>QIMB01000141.1 GCA_003233615.1 Nitrospirota bacterium | reverse complement strand
TGATTGTCGATCATGCTCCGATGGTATTTGATACGAGGAATGCCACGCGTCAGGTCCAGCAGCATCGTGAGAAAATTGTGTTGCTTTCGACATAAGTCGTGGCTTGCGTTACAAAAGACTGTGCTGCCAAGAGACATTCCTTGACAGCCTTCACCCTATTCGGTATAAGGCCCAGCTTAGGGCTCGCGAAATAATAACTTCCCATTTCGCATCCCATCTTCGAGTCAGTTTAGGCCGATCTTTACTCGCACAATCCTCAACGTCGCCTTTGCGACGCCTGCGGTTGTGCTCCCGCAGATCGACCGAACCTGACACAAATCTGGGCGCGAATTCTGGGGAGTTATTGTTTCGCGAACCCTTAGGCTGGGCTTTTGTGTATCCAGTCGGTATCTCTGTTCATTAATTAATCCCCGCAATGTTCACAACATCGGGCAATGAAGGGAATGAGATCCGCTAACATGAGATTGCTTAAGCAGTTTTTCGTGAGGGTAACGGGCAACTTCTTTGAAACGGTGATCCCGAAGTTGTGTAAACCCTGCGTCAAGAAGCCCAAGTCTTCTCTCAAACTTGTTTCTCATAATCGTCACCCCGTTGCCTCTCACGATTATTCCTTTCAACGTAGTGCACATCTGGGCCATATGGAATCCTTAGAGTCGTCCCTTCAAAAAGGTGAGCAGTGGTTATTGAGTAAGCAGGACCCTGAACGAGGATTTTGGGTAGAAGAATTAGAAGCCGATACGACGTTGACATCAGAATACGTCATGCTTCGTCGGTTTTTGGGCGCTGTGGATCATGAACGAGAACGAAAAGCTGCGCGATATCTCCTTCATACGCAAGGTGATGATGGAGGATGGCCAATTTTTGTGAGTGGGCCTGCTGACATCAGTGCAACCGTCAAGGCCTACTTTGCATTGAAATTAGCTGGCGTTGCATCAGATGAACCTGTCATGCAGCGGGCTAAGGGACTGATTCTGCAGAAAGGCGGTGTGGTTCAAGCCAATGTATTTACCAAAATTACGTTGGCATTGTTTGGTCAATATGATTGGCGTGGGATTCCCTGCATGCCGCCGGAGATTTTCCTCGCACCTCAATGGTTTTATTTTAATGTGTATTCGATCTCCTACTGGTCTCGTGTTGTCATTATCCCGCTCCTGATTATCTTCGCTCATCGCCCACGTTGTCCTGTTTCCAAAGAACAGGGTATTGATGAACTCTTTGTGGAGCCTCTGGAATCCGTGGACTTTGCCCAAGTGCCACCCTTGCATAGGGATTCTTCTTTGCTCAGTTGGCGCAATGTTTTCGTGTGGGTTGATGGACTGCTTCGTCTCTATGAATCCTATCCTCTTCCATCACTGAGAAAGAAAGCCATAAAAAAGGCCGAGCGTTGGATGATTGAACATATGGATGGCGAGGGAGGGCTTGGAGCCATTTACCCGGCCATGGCCAATTCCATTTTTGCGCTCAAAGCATTGGGTTATTCGACTGATCACCCATTGATTCAAAAAGCCTTACGTGAAATTGAGGCGCTCGAAATCTATTCCAACTCTACGAATACGGCGACATCCCACAGCATGTTACATTTGCAGCCATGTCATTCACCGGTGTGGGATACTGCTTTAACGATGAATACGCTTGTTGAACAAGGTCTTGCTCCAGATCATCCAGCCTTGCATCGAGCTGATTCCTGGTTGCGCGGTTGTCAATCGGGAAAAGTCGGTGATTGGGTGGTATCGTCTCCTTCGGCAAAACCAGGGGGATGGGCCTTTCAATACGAAAATGCTTGGTATCCGGATATCGATGATACCGCTGCCATCATTACGGCGATGGCTAAAATTCATCAAGCCGAATCTCCGGATTCCGATGAGGTACTTCAGCGAGGATTTCATTGGGTCTTAGCTATGCAAGGGTCTGATGGAGGCTGGGCGGCGTACGATAAGGATAATAATAAGCAGATTTTTAATAAAATCCCCTTTGCTGACCATGGGGCCATGTTGGATCCCAGCACGGCTGATGTCACTGGCCGATGCTTAGAAATGTTAGGAACGCTGGGGTATGACCAGTCACATCAAGCCGTTGGCCCGGCCCTTGAGTTTTTGCACAAGGAGCAAGAATGTAATGGCAGTTGGTATGGACGTTGGGGAGTTAATTATATTTATGGGACATGGTGCGTGCTTTCGGGTCTGCGTGCGATTGGAGTAGATATGACTGCTCCCTGGGTTCAAAAAGCCGTCGTCTGGATAGAATCTGCCCAGAATTCTGATGGAGGTTGGGGGGAATCCTGCGAGTCGTATGCAGATAGTGAGACCGCTGGGCAGGGAGAAAGTGCCGCATCACAAACAGCATGGGCTCTCATGGCTTTGTTTCAGGCAGGTGAGTCAGATTCCTTCAGTGTGGTTCGCGGGGTCAATTGGCTACTTCACCGTCAACGTGACGATGGTGTTTGGGATGAACCATTTCATACAGGGACAGGTTTCCCGAGAGTGTTTTATTTACGGTATCATGGCTATTGTAAATACTTCCCCATTTGGGCTTTGGGTATGTACCGGAATGTAAAAATGACTGGAGAAGCCAAAGCCGACCAATTGCGTAAGAAAGCCCAATTATCACGACTACAACGGAGATTGGGATAAATTTTGCCACATATCACACCATTTTCCCCGTGAAATGACGTCAGGAGCTGTTTCTGATCAGAATCGCGATAGTAACGGCAACGAGAATTGAATTCCATGCCGTTGCCCGCGCTCTTCCATTGACTCACCCAGTTCCACAGTATGGTTATCGAGCGTTATTAAGTCATGAATACGGACTGACTGTTCTGCTTCTTCAGTCAGGTATTGGCCATAGCAAGGCTCAAAAAAGTGTGCAGCAACTTCTTGCTGACCGGTCATGGGATGTCATTATTTCCACAGGTTTTGCGGGAGATCTTGAGATGAATTCCATCGGGTCGGTCCTCATTGGGCAGGATGTCTTCTTGAACCAAGTCACGAGATCTCATGTCTCCTCCATCCAACGATCATTCGTGTGTCATCCAGATTGGGTCAACGCTGCCTTGAGTATACGCTGGATGGGACAAGTGCCTCTACGAACTGGAAAATTCGTGAGTGTGGATCGGGTGCTCATCAATTCAGGTGAGAAGCGTCAATTACATATTGAGACAGGAGCAGTGGGAGTTGATATGGAGAGTGCGGCTATAGGGGAAGTTGCCCAGGAGCATGGGGTGCCTTTTCTGATTGTACGAGCCATTTCGGATGGGGCACATGATGATCTGCCAGTAGATTTCAACCTCTTTCTTCAGCCATCGGGATGGGTTTCTGGAATTATGCAGATCATAACGACACCGGCATCTTGGAAAGGGTTCGTTGATCTGTATCGACATTCGAAGCAGGCTGCGCTTCAACTCACTCAATTTTTTGAGGGGTTTTTTTCTGGTGTTTCGAGGGTGTCTCCATCTCCACGTTCTGTAGATGGCAAGTGATAAGCTCCCTTATACGCGGTACAGAGGATCACGCGCAAGTCGTATTGGTGATAGAGGATGGAAGCATGGTGTATAATGATGCAATGGACTCGATTGAAACTCGTGGAAAAATTGGCGAGAAATTGAAGGGGGTTTCACTTGGAGGGTCTGGGGATCCTTGTCCCATGGAAGGAATGATTGTTGATACGAAATCCTGTACAGATTAGAAAAAGTCCTTAGCCAATTTATCTATGGCTATGTGGAATAATATTACCAATTACATTGGCAAATGGAGGAGATATGTCTAGGACAGCACTGTTGTTATCTGAAAGAATTGCTGGAGCTCCTTGCCGGTCAAGCCGAATGATGCGAGTGGCTCATTGTCTACAATGTATGACCGTTTTGACTTGGGCCGTGTTCTCTCTCATTGGTTCTTCAGTGGCATGGGGCGCCGAAACACCAATGCAAGCCGTCCAAAAGACGATTCATGAGGTCTTCGCAGTTCTTGGAGATGAAGGCCTACAAGGCCCTGCTCACAATGCCGAACGACGGAAAAAATTAGAAGCCATTATCAAACAACGATTTGATTATGAAGAAATGGCCAAGCGGACACTCGCGTCGACATGGAAGAAGCTAACATGAATTTGTCGCATTATTCCAGCAGTTTTTAACGCAGTCGTATGCAGGAAATATTGATGGATATTCTGGAGGACAAGTGGAGTTTGTGAAGGAGCGTTTAAAAGGAGATTTTGCCGAAGTCCAGACAAGAGTTGTGACGCCGAAAGTGAAAATTCCTTTGGATTATCGCCTACTGAAAAAACATGAACAGTGGGGAGTGTATGACGTGATCATTGACGGCGTCAGTCTGACAAAAAATTATCGAGGACAATTCTCCAGAATAATCAAATCCTCTTCATTCGACGGCTTACTCGATAAACTGCGATTCAAGACTGACCTGGCGGCTTCGTCTTAGGGATTCGCGAAATACAAAGGGTCACCCTGCGGGATGTTCCAAGCGATTTACGTCTAATTTTTGGGCATCTTGATTCAATCTGAGGGAGTACAATCGTTATTTGCCTCACATGATCGAAAAATCTGACTCGATCCAGTACAACCTCGTGATGACCATTAATCTCGGACAGCCTCCTGGAGAGTCAGGTTGATGGGGCTTTTCCGTGTGTCGTGTTTGGCGACGATGGTCTGTATGGCATTGTCGGGAAGTCTCACCCCCTCCTTGGTGTGTGCTGAAAAATCATTTTTTGCTGTCCCTGCCATTTCGACTTCCAAAAACGATGGGCGAGATTTCGGGCTGATTGTTCCTGTGCTGGATTCAGATGATGAGGGTAATCTTCGTTCAGTCTTTGCCCCCATGCTGATTCATAATTCGTTTTTGGGTGTTCGCGGTACCCTCAACTATTTCCACTACTGGTCTGCGGGTAGGCAAATGGAGGCCATTGGATCGTATACGGAAGAGATTGAGCGGAAATTGAAATTCCGCTATCAGGATCCTGGATTTATAGAAGGTCTTTTCTTTATAGATATCGGCGCTCAATTTTTTAAAAATGCCACGAAACGTTTTTACGGTCTTGGGCAGGTTAGTACTGAATCGAATGAAAGCAATTATACCGGGCGCGAAATTCACGTCCATTGGAATTTTGGTGTGCATCTCAACGATGTCACACGATTGTCGGTCAATCAGCGATTTCGTGATGTCGAAATTCAACCTGGTGGGGTGGATGATGAACCCTTTGCCAGGGACCAGTTCTCCAATACTGCAGGGATAGACGGAGCAACGATTTTAGCACACCGGCTGGTATTTCAATATGATTCCCGGGACAACCTGATAACTCCAACAGCAGGAACTCGTGTTGAAGCGTTTGGGGAATTGGCGCAAAATTTTGATCGACGAGAGATCGACGATCAGCTCTATTTTCGATACGGCTTTGATGCGCGGCGGTTTTTCCCCAGTCCGTCAAAACGGTACATTTTCCTTATTCGAGGGCGTGTGCAATTAAGTTTTGGAGATGGTATTCCTTTTTTCGAACAAAGTTCGTTGGGTGGCGAAAACAATCTCCGAGGGTATGGACGGGACCGGTTTATTGATAAGCATTTGGTGGTGGTCAATGTTGAAGAGCGTATTCATCTGTTTCAGGTAAAGATATTCAATGTCAATGTGGAATTTGAAGTGACACCTTTTGTCGACATGGGCCGTACATACCGAGATTTTTCTTACCGTCAATTCAATGAATGGGAAGTGACGCCGGGAGTGGGGTTTCGAGGGATTGTGCGGCCGAATGTCGTCAGCCGGGTAGATTGGGGATATAGCAAGGACGGTGGAGCAGTCTTTGCCGG
>QIMB01000425.1 GCA_003233615.1 Nitrospirota bacterium | reverse complement strand
TTTTTTTCTAAGAAGAACACCGCAATTGGAGTAATAGTGAATGGAGCCTCTGATACTAGCCAAAGCACGATACTCGTGAAAAGTTCAACTACTGCAACTCTTGCAAAAGACAGGAATCTTATGAAGAAACACCCATGCTCACTCGCCCATGAAAAATACCGCCGGTTTCGACAGAAAGGCTGGGGGCACTCATGGTCCCCTCAATCAATCCTGGAGACAAAAGCTTAATGGATTCTTGGGCCACTACCTCGCCTTGGATGTTTCCTTTACAAATCACGCTTCCCGCTTCAATCTTTGCCTTGACAACGGCTCGATCTCCAATGACTAACGTGCCTTTGGTATGGACGGTTCCTTCCAAGCGCCCATCAATTTGTACATTCCCTTCAAACCAAATTTCCCCGATGCATTCGACACCGACACCAAAAAATGCCACCACTTCTTTCTTCGATTGCATAACCGGAGTCGGGACTTGAAACGTTTTCTGTGATCCCAGAGAAGTCACACATGCTTGTGCTGGAGCCATCTCATCCAATTCACATAGTGCGTTCATAGAATCTCCTTGTTTCTTAGTGTAGGTATGACATGATTCATGAAATTTTCAGCATAGACTTCTCGTAGCTTACCTGACTTTCACTTTAAATCAACTGAATTGGCGAGCGGTGTTCGTTCAGAACCACCTCGATCCTACGAACACATCTATCTTCATTTTTAGATGTGAATATCCAGAAATACCCTGCTGAAGTAGAGAGGCCTATAACCCACTTCAGGGTAAATCGTTTTGGGGGGGCGAGTATGGAGCCGGCGAGTGGGATTGAACCACCGACCTACGGTTTACGAAACCGTTGCTCTACCACTGAGCTACGCCGGCTTAACATTAGGTGAGAAATCAAGATGATGGGGTCGTTTATACCTTTCGC
Organism: Nitrospirota bacterium; assembly: GCA_003233615.1. Classification (GTDB taxonomy): domain Bacteria; phylum Nitrospirota; class Nitrospiria; order Nitrospirales; family UBA8639; genus Nitrospira_E. The sequence continues at coordinate 3,504 of QIMB01000425.1, read as the reverse complement.
CACTTGGCATCGTCAACTACAATCATGATGAGCATGTACCTGAATGATCCATTTCCCACCAAATCCGGCGTCCTCCCCGTCCATTGACATGGATGGAAGGATCGCCTAATTTCCTATCATCTCAGGTGAGCGATTCTTATGGATGCGATGTGCCAAGACCTTGGGATGCCAGGGTATTTTAAAATTGCAGGCAGACGCATTCGATCTGTCGAGGCTTTTTAAATATCTCTGGCGCGCAAGGGATTTGTGCAGGTTGCCATAGAAAATCGCTCAATTTAGGTACGAGATGTTTTCATAAAAGATAGAGAAAATATGCTTCGTGGAGTTCATCGTCTTGTCTTGAGTGCTATGGTCGGATTGGGGCTACTCGTGTTCCTCGCCCCCGTTTATGCTGAATCAGACTTTCATGTTGAAAAAGTCGTCATTTCTAAGAATGTCGCCAATAGAAATCCGGAAGGCATTTTCTCTCCTTCTGCATATTGTGAAAAAGATAAAAACGGGCAGGCAGCTATCCCAGTCGTGCAAACGGTCCAAACATCACAAGTAGTTTTTTGGACGAAAGTTGCAGCAGCAAAGAATGGAGAGTTACGTCATAGTTGGCATCATCAATTTGAAGGCACCTGGACGAAGGTCTCAGAAGTGAATCTTTCCATCCGCCCCTCATCAGGATATCGGATGTGGAGCTTGAAATCTCTGAAACCTGAAATCCATACGGGCGAATGGATGGTAGTTGTCGCACCATCTAATGCGCCTGAAGAAATACTGTGTATCACGCGCTTTACTGTACGATAGCTTAGGCAACACCTCACAAGATTCACCTTTTCAGATTCCTCATTAGTGATAAACCCTAGTCCGTCATCCTTGATACACACAACAACCATTTTTCTACATAGTGATGACAAGTTCACAGCCTTCTGGTTCTTCTGAACCTCTCTTGGTCTCTCGGCTCCAAGCTCTTGCCAATCTCATACGGCTGTTCAACCAAACGGGTACGCTGCTTTTACTCTTTCCAACCCTGTGGTCCCTCACCCTTGCTTCACAAGGGTGGCCTTCAATTGATGTACTCATTATTTTTATCATTGGCTCGTTTGTCATGCGCAGTGCCGGGGTCATTATGAATGACCTTGCCGATCGCTCTTTTGATAGTCAGGTCGAACGCACTCGCCACCGCCCACTAGCGTCCGGACAATTACACCCAAGACACGCCCTGGGTTTATTAGCCATCTTACTCACCATCGCCGCAGGACTTTTATGGTTTCTGAATCCTCTCACATGGTTTCTTAGCCCCATGGCCTTATTGTTGGCCGCTGTGTATCCCTTCTGCAAGCGCTTTCTTCGCATTCCACAAATGATTCTCGGCGTAGCCTTTGGGTGGGGAGGGGTCATGGCTTGGGCAGCCGTGCACAATGCACTACATACGAGTACATGGCTGCTCTTTGCTGCCACAATCTGTTGGGCCATTGCCTACGATACAATTTATGCTATTCAGGATAAGGAAGATGATCTAAAAATTGGCGTACAATCTTCAGCCATCTTGTTCGGATCGTATACGTGGCTCGGGGTTGGATTCGCGGCTTCATTCATGCTGTTTTTTCTTTCTCTTGCTGGAGAAATCAATGATCTGGGGACAGCATACTTCGTTGGCTTGATGCTGATAGCCGTTATCATGGGCTATCAGGTTGTGCAGCTTCGATCACCAATCAGTCGTGAACAAGCATATACGTTGTTTACTCAACATTCTTGGATCGGCCTGATTGTCCTCGTAGGACTGCTCATCGGTACCAAATAGGATGGTCACCATTAGCCGGCCTAGAAAATATGGTTATGAAACGTATGCGATGTGGGGGCAAGAATTGGAAGCAGAGAGGCTTCGTGTAATGATCGATGCGCTACCCTGCTTCAGGGATAGGATTTTCAGGTATGGGTGCGCGCAATGTTCCTAAATAGTAGGTTAATGCCTTGGCGTCTGCATCAGAAGTACCTAAATTCGGCATACGAGTATGTTTTTTCATGGCTTGGGGATTACGAATCCAACGATAGACCCACGTGTCATTCAGGCGGAATCCAGCACGATCTAATACTGGGCCGACCAACCCTCCAACATCATTAATACTATGACACCCATTACAGCCATAGGTGTCTGTGTACAGCTTCTTCCCTAACGCAGCCTGTTTGGCTCGCTCTCCTTCGGAAATTGTGAGATCAGGACTTTTTATGCGCGTTCTCTTCGGACGTTTGGAAAAGTTTTCGAGTGCGGTTTTGGCATTTTCAAACTTTTCATTGGCTATGAGAAATACAGCCTCTTCGGGAAGCGAAATTTCTTCAGGCTCATAATCATCAAGTTGCTCATCAGTCAACGTTTCTTCATAGGCTTCTTGAGCCGCTTCAACTTTTTCCGTTGCTGCGTCATAAGCGGTCTGGGTCGCTTCCATATCTGGTCGGGCCGCTTGTAAGGCTTCCTCTAATTCTTTTTGTCGGGCATCCAAATCATAGGTAAAGGACATACCATGGAGAGTCCGAACATGAGCGACGATACCCCAAATTTCTTGCTCAGAAAGAGTGTACTTAAACGTCGGCATTGTGGGGACTGCAAAATAGTTCTCGTCATCCAACACTTTTGGATCTTCCCAATCCCGCATATCCCGATAAATCGTATCGAAGATTTCTTTGTCGCTAAACGTCGACATTTCCGCGTTCGAGGCCAGGTTTTTCGGTCTGGGGTCAGGCATACGTTCCCAATTGAACCCATCACCCTGCTGACCTGATTCTCCATGGCAATGACTACAATAATGGTTATAGTGTTTTTTGCCTTTTGCCGTTCGCTCATCACCCGCACAGCCAAAAAAGAAAAGACTGGCCACCACCACTATGGCTATCCCATTCAACTTTGTTCTTGCTACGTTCCCGCTGGCCACCGGTTTCATGCTGATTGGCCCTTTCTCAGTTTCCGTACAATGACGAGTTCAAATCCTGCGGCGAGGGACAGACCAAAAATCACCCATCCGAATACGGAACTATCGACACTCGGTTCAGCACGGATAGACCACCAGGATGATACCGCCTTTTGACTGCCTTTTTCTTTGACAAGCCCATCAACCACAGCCCCATCCCAAAAGGCAAAAGCGACACTTCTCCATTCCCCTGGTTCAAGCTTGACGTCTTGTTCGTCATCTGTCACCTTGCCACACGCCTGTTGCACGAACATCCTGTTGTTCTTGTGTGGTTAAGGTTTTAAAACCCTTGGCACTCATGTCCAACGCCTTACCGTTTTCCTTTTTCCAAAACCAAATATTGACAGGTCCACCCTCTACTTGCAGCATTTTTTGTCCATGGGCGAAATGCGCTTTTTTATCTCCCACCATGAATTCCATTGCCGCTGCATCATTCGGATCTTCAGTAGGATCTTCATATTTAATTAACACGGCCATGTTTTGGCCATCATGCAAGCCCTTGACTTTGAAGGATTTGACGGTGACTTCTTGAATCCGATCAGGCCAGTGTACT
>QIMB01000209.1 GCA_003233615.1 Nitrospirota bacterium | reverse complement strand
CAACGATCAGCGACGGGCCGAGATGGTAATACCGGAATCCGCCGCCGCCTTTCCAGTTTACGGCCTTGGTGATACCGCCGGGATCTTCGCCGTCGATAACCTTTTTCAAACGTGGAATACAATGAGTGTGGCAGTGTTCCCCTAACTCAATGCCGATCCAGCGGCGGCCCATCTTGTGCGCTACGGCAGCAGTCGTGCCGGAACCGAGAAAGGAATCGAGGACGAGATCGCCGGGGGTGGTAGCAATATGAAGTATGCGATGCAGAAGACGTTCTGGTTTTGGGGTATCAAAAGGGCTATTTGCTCCAAAAATAGCGTTAACTTCTTTTTTTGCTTCTTGATTATGCCCAACTTCACTATTAGTCCACCACGTCCATGCATTTTGTCCTTTTCGTTCTGATAGATATGTTTTTTTTCGAGGAACTCCTTTACCATCTCTTCCAAACCAGATACGCCCTGCAAGAATCTCCTCCTTCATTCGCTTCTCTGTGAATCGCCAACATAAACTGCTTGGCAATTCTATTGTACGCCCCGTCGGAGTTGTTAAAACATAAAACTGATTTGGAGTTGCATGGCCTGCCTGCGCTGTACAATCAGTTGAAGCCCAAGGCCCTCTTGGATCATTATCAGGGTTCTTAAAGGCTTTGCGACGTTCATCACTGATAGGGAGTTGGTTGAAAAGCAAAATATCTTTGTTCTTTTGATAAACAAGCACAGAATCATGTGCGGCCCCTATCCGTAAGCGATTATCTGGCGACGTTCTTTTTTGCCATACAATGTTAGAAATAAAATTAACTCGTCCAAACACTTCATCACAAAGCACTTTTAGATAGTGCGCTTCATTATCATCAATGGTAATCCACAACGAGCCATCATCCGAAAGAAGCTGGCGGAGAAGTTCAAGCCGGTTCCTCATCAATGACAGCCACAAAGAGTGTTCAACGCCATCGTCATAGTGGCTGAATGCTGATCCTGTATTGTACGGTGGATCGATAAAAACACACTTAACCTTTCCAGCAAACTCCTGCTCCAACGCTTTGAGCGCCAGCAGGTTGTCTCCGAATATCAGCCGGTTGTCGAAGATGTCGTTTTCGCTATGACGTTGAGCCGCGTGGTAGGACTTCTCTGGGTTTTCGATCAGGATTCTCGGCTCCAACTTAGGCCGAACATCCTTTCCAATCCAGGTTAACTCAAGTTTTGTCTTCTTGCCGGAACTCATAGTGGTCATCCCCCGAGTTGTCCGCCATAGCCTTGGCAAAGGCGGATCCACGTCAGTTCGAGTTTTTGTTTAAGGCGCCTATTGGCCATTATCTTCTCCTACTTCATACTTATATCTACGAACGCTGAAAGCCCAACGTGTGCCCTCCAAGACATCTGTCACGTATTTACTCATGGCAGGGTTTTCCAGCGAGCCAGATGTATAGGTTATAGCGTTGCCGTTCTCCTTATCCATGTCAGCATGAATGATCTGATCTGCATCACACACAACGGCGAGATTGGGATTGTGAGTTACAATAAACACCTGTCTCCGCTTTCTGGCTTCTTTAATACAGTCAACCAGAACTTTTGCAACAGTGTGATTGTCGAGATTCCCTTCCGGCTGATCAATTATCAATGGCAAATCACTCTTATCTATGAGCAGATAGAACACAAGAAGCAATATTCCCCTTTCCCCCGGTGAGAGCATCGAGAGATCCTTGCCCTCCCACCGCAGGACATATCGCGGCTGGACATACTCCAGGCCATAAAGAAAATTGAAAACATCTTCCACCTTCCGCCCCTTCAAAAGCTGATCTGACAGTTGAACCGGGGTAGGTGACTTTTCACGTTGATCTTGGTGCAAGGCTTGGTCAACAGCTTCGATGAATCGTTGCACTGATTCACGGTCCTCCCATAGAGTGGTTTGGATAAACGTTTCAGCCTTGGCCTTGCCTTCATCGGTTCCCTTGAAACTACCACGGCGAGTCAAGGCCAGCAGTTCCAAGAGTGACGGGGTAAAACCTTGTTCTACTAACTCGGCTCGGAACTCGAGTTTTAGTTTATCCTTGGCCAATCTATGCGCATTTATGAATTTCTGAACGGGTTCATACAGTGTTCTGTACACGGCTGTCTGAGCAAGTTTCTCGTTGTGGATATCAAGACTGAGTGCGATCTGTTGGGACCTGAGATCTGAAATCTTCGCCGGAAGTTCAACGAGAGATGAGAGGGATGCTTTGAGGCCCTTCAGAGAATCGGGATCACTTGTGTATCCTTCAAGTTCCTTCAGTTTCTTGTCCCAGTCCTCCAATTGCTTCAAATAGATCTGATAGGCACGATTTGGAGCGTCAAGTTTGGTTTGAAGGTCTGCTATGACTTTCTGGTTCTTTGCAAGCTTTGCTCGGAGCCCTTCTGAATCCGTTTTTCCCACAAGTGCTTTGGTGTCTGTGACTGCTTTTGCCGCTTCATCGCGAATCTTTTCTGCATTAGTAATCTTAATGCTTACTGACACGAGGTCGGCTGCATTCAAACCCAGTTCTATAGCATCTTCTTTCAACGACGCAGTAAACACATCGTATTCTTTTTGGAAGTTGACAAGCTTCTCTAAAAGGCGTGTGGCGACAGCATGTCGACGCTCCTCGTCACGTTGTTTACGCGTGGCCTCAGCAATCTGGCTTTCAATCGCTAACTTTGTTTTCTCTGCAACGGCTAACTCCTTTAGAAGCGAGGGATCAGTAGGTAGCCCTTTGGCGTCTTCATTTGGGTTTGGTATCTCCTCAGGCTTAGCTTTGATGTGCGCATCAATCTCTAACTGTCTGCGCCTGACCTTTTCTTCGAGTTCGCGTTGTGATCGAGGATCGGCTTGTTTTTCAAGCGCTGTACGAGCCCGACTAATATCCCGCAGTTGTTTTAACAGCGAGTCAATTCGCTTCTGTTTCTCGTTGGTCTGAAAACGAACAAGGTCGTCGAGAGTCGTCTGCCCCAGACGGGAGGTCTCCGGCACATGAGAAAAGATAACAGCCTTAAGTTCCTGTTCAAATCCGGTATCGTCAATACCGGTTAGTTCATTACACACGGTTTCAACGTGATCCTGTGGAAGGTACTTGAGGCGCTCCCGCTCTTCAGACGGCACAGAATCCGCCAAACACCGAGTAACTGTCTCGTCTGATTCCCAATTAAGAGACGCCTCAAAGTGTTGTGCATAGCCGCGCAACGGGTGACGAAAACGATGCTTGCTAAGAAAGGAAAAGAAGCCAGCGTTATTGGTCGCACTGAGCAAACCAATAGTGTCGGAAAGCGCACTCTTCCCGCTGCCTTTGTTACCTATTATCGCCACAAGACCGGAATTGATAGGAATGCCACCGCTAAACCACACTTGAGAATCCGGAGCCGAGGGCTTGCGCTGAAAAGAGATTCCTCGAACATACTTAGTGGGATTCTGCTCCACGCGTACATGTTCCGGGGGACGGTCTCCCATGAATACTCGTCCATCTGGCTCTCGGAGGACCATGAGCAACCCCCTGAATGTAGGGTCAGCTCGTAGCCACAAGCGAGACTTTCGCGTATAGTCTGTGATCTTGTGATTGTCGGAACAGATAAGCAAAGGGAGGTCCAGACCTGTTTTTGGAAAGATGGTATTAAGGTGAACATCGATATCCTTGATTTGACCTATTTCCATCAGGTCAACCCACTTTTTCGTTATGTCGTACTTTATGCGCTGTTGAAATTGATCTTTGTTGGAAATGCTCTCGATGGAATTGCTCTTGGACCCTGCGTGGATCGAAACCAAACCCCCGAGCTTGCGTGTTTCATCCGCACCTTCTTCGATAGGGACATAAACGTTATCCTTTCCACCCTTCTCCTGTATCGCGGCACCAGTCAACCCAAGAGATCCCTGAAGCGTTGTCCATACATGTTCTAAATCACAGTCCTCGGGGAAGATGCTGATGTAGTGTATGGGCTCACCACCTTGGTCACTACGAAATTCGATACCAGGAAGAACCGTGAGTTTGTCCCCACCCAAGCTCTGCAACTTCCGTATCCGCTGTACATCAATGTTGTGGTGATCCGTGACAGCAACGACGCGTATGCCTTCGGAGAGAAGGACGTCTACCATCTGCTGGTTGGTGACTCTATTGTCCGCATAGTCGTACGAACTCGGTGTGTGGAAATGCAAATCCCATTGGCGCCACTCCGAACCACGTGCGAAATTAGATTCTTGATTATCCATTATGGCCTTGCTCGTCGTCATCAACGGCTAAC
>QIMB01000133.1 GCA_003233615.1 Nitrospirota bacterium | reverse complement strand
CCATCATGCCCGAATCTCAGTCCGGCTTCAGACTCATTTCATGTTGGAAACACGCCCCCCGTTCAGACTCATTTCATATTGGAAGAGACTCTTAGGTGACAACCAAAAAAACATCTTGTACAATTTCCCTATGAAAACAATTGAAGAAATTCTTCAAGTGGCTGAACACCTCCCCCTTAAACAACGCCTCACCTTGGCTCATCGGCTTCTTGTATCAAGTGAACCCAGCCAATCATCAGAAGTCGACGAAGCATGGGACTCGGTGATCCGCGAACGCATCTTGCAATATGACCAAGGCCAGGTTCAATCAAAACCTGCCAATGAAGTTTTCTCAGAACTTGACGACCAACTAGGCCCATGGCAGTTGAATTCCTGGACGAAGCTCGCCAGGAACTAATTGAAGCCGCCCTATAGGGTTCGCGAAACAATAACTTCCCAGAATTCGCACCAAGATTCGGGTCAGATTGGGGTGATCTGATGGAGCATAACCGCAGGCGTAGCCAAGCCTACGCTGAGGATTATGCGAGTAAAGATCGCGCCAAGATGGCCTGAAGGTGGGATGCGAAAATGGTGAGTTATTGTTTTGCGAGCCCTTAGTACGAAAGCAAAGAACCTGGCCTTGGTAGACGGTTTCGACATGAAATCGCATTTGTCATTGATCGAATATCGGAAGAACCGTTTCTATGGCATGAGCGAGACGGTGGTTATCGTCGAGTAAACTGCCCAATTTTCCCCTACTACCTTCCCTTCTTCATTCGTGGAGAGAAAATCATCCTCGCTGCCGTCGCACATGCACACCGCAAACCTGGCTATTGGCAGTCTCGACTTTCGTCATAAACTCAATTTCCCTACAACAATGGTTCGCTGGAGAGGAGGGAGAAGCCACCGTGCTCGAAGACAATGGTCTAATAAGCCACGGCTTCGGAAATTCACGACTCGGTGGATTTTGAAAGAAAGTTGTTCCCTCAAAAAGGAAGAAAGGAGTTCCAGAGAGGGAATTAGGTGGAAACCGTTTCACGGGCATGAAGGATTTCGTCACCCGTGAAAGATCGGATGTCTGCCTGTGAAAGAGTCAACAGAGCCAGTGTTTTACCCATCGCAGTGACAAATTCTACTTCATAGTTGGCCTGATCAGAGGAAACATGGACTACCGCTCCAATATCACCTTTTTTCAATCCATGACCTGAAAAATCATGTGTCAGCACCACCGTATCCAGTTCCTTAATCATGCTGATCTCTCTTTCCTCATCCCAACTTTGGGATAGACTGTTACCAATCGCGGGTGACCATCTTCTTCTCTAATCCATACTGTACGTACAAGACAGGATAATTGACTCTTGCCTTTTAGGATACCATCTACAATGTATTTAGTGCCATAGAAAGTGGGAAGGGTCTTTTGAATAGCTTCCTGCAGAATGATTTCTCGGATAGCTCCCTCGAATTCCTCAATATTGTCTACAGAAAATCCAAGACCTCGAAAAAATACGGACTTGGCTTTCCCAACAGGATGAGAATCAGAAAGTAGATACTTTTCAAGTTTTTCAAGTGGAATATGTGCTTGCTCTGCATCAGGAATTAACATAGAAAGGATTGCCTCAGTTACATTTTTTCAATTTCACATGAGCGGTTCACTGGAGAGGAGGGAGAAGCCGCCATGTTCAAGTACAACCGTCCATTGAGACACCGCTTCTGGAATCTCACGACGGAGGGATGTTTGGAGGATGATCATTTTTTTGCCTGAAGCCGCTCGATGCTGTTTCCATTCTTCCGCATCATGAGGCCCCATAAAATAGACCTTACGTCGAGCATAAAAACTTAAGGAAGGTCGTTTCCTCCCCACTTGCAGCAACCGATCATCTTTCTCCAAATTATGGCTGGCGATAGTGGCTAAATGCTGGGGTGGTTCCAAGAAATACATATGAAACACGGGGATTCCCCCTTTCATCAGCAAGAGTCCAAACACCACCATCATGCCCCCGGCAAACCCCACCGCCCATGCGCGTTTGGTCTCCGAATTTAGGCAGAACCGAATACCAAGGGTTCCTCCAATAATGACTAGTCCCAGCACCGTTGGCAACCACCCAAAATCTACCTGTGAGGCAGCTGGAAACTCCTTGGTAATTTTTGAGAGGAATTGGTGGAAAATGACGGGAGCAACCATGATTGTTAACCCGAGCAGATAGCCTGTCCCCAGGAGGAGCCGACGAGGGACTTTCCAATCTGTGACGGTTGGTTCGCTGAGAAAACGTTTCCACCAGAGAGTGACCAGGATCGCCGCAGCGGGAAACAACGGATAAATATAATGCGGCAACCGTGTGGCCGAGAGTGTAAAGAAGATCAACAGACCCAGAACCCATACACTCAGGAAAAACTCAAGATTGTGCTCATGTGTGGAAAATCCCTGTCTGTTCCAATAGACCTTCCACTGCTTGAGCGATTGATAGAGCACGGAGGGCAGGAATGCACTCCATGGGAACAAGCCCAACAGCAAGATGGGGAGATAAAAGAAGAGGGTCCCGCCATGGCCTTCCATCGGACTCATAAACCGGCCAGTCGTGTTGGCTTGTGCCGCTGACCAATAGGCCTCGCCGTGAATCTGAAACATGGCCACATACCAGGGAGCCGCAAGCAAGAGGACAAGGCCCGTACCAAGAAGAGGGAATCCCTTTTGCCAAAACAATTTCCCTTGCCGGGTGAGCAGAAGATAGGGGATGACGCCAACCAGGGGTATAATAATGCCGACTGGTCCTTTGACCAGCATGCCAAACCCCAGTGCCAGGTAAAAAGAGACGAACCACCATCGACTGGTTTTCGTGGAAGCCTGTAACCCTTGCCAAAAACTATACGCCGCCAAGGTGGTACAGACGACAAGCTCCGGATCGGTCAGCACCATCCGATTGATAGCTAAAAACTCCATATTCAGCAGCAACATGATCGATGACAGCAGTGCCAGAGGCGCACCTAGCCATCGATAGGCAAACGCATATTGCAAGAAGAGCACACAGAGTCCCGACACTGCCGAGGGAAATCGCGCAGCAAATTCATTGATGCCGAACAAAGAATATGATCCGCTGATGAGCCAATAGGTCAATGCAGGCTTGGCAAAGCGTGGCTCGTAATTAAGTGTGGGCGAAATCCAATCGCCGGATTCCAACATTTCTCTTGCTGCTTCGGCATTGCTGCCTTCATCACGATCAGTTAGCCCTAATCCGCCCATCTCTAAGCCTCCCAACCATCCACCTTCCAAGCCAAACAGCCAGACGCCTAGCACAAGTAAGAATGTGAGATGCCACAGTGGAGAATGAGAAAACCTGGATTGAAGAAGAGAAGAAGAAGGAGGAGGAGACGACGGTGAGGAATATACAGAAACCGAATGATTACTCACTCACCGCTCGTTTCTTGGCCCGATGGAGAAGAATAAGGTTACGCACGTACACGATGGTTCCCACGCTTTGTCCCGCGATAAAGACCGGGTCCACTCGGTGAAGGGCATACGCCAAGACGATGACACTTCCAAACAAACTCATGTACCAAAATGAGAGAGGGATATGACTTTCTTCCCGCCGCTCTGATGAAACCCATTGCAATAACCACCGAGAGAAAAAAAGGCTTTGACCCAAAAACCCAATCCCAAGCCATACCAGTTCTTCCGTTGACAGTGCAGTGAAATCCATGTGCTCCCATTCACTCCTTGGAGTGTGAACGCTTGGATTCCCGCATGATAAAGTTCAGACAGCGTTTCTGCATCCAGCGGACGGCGAAGAGATCATACAGCCCGACGAACAATCGATTGCCGACCCCATACTTGGACATCCCATGCGCACGAGGAAAATGTTGCACCGGAATTTCTGTCACGGTAAATCCATACATCTGCGCTAACGCCGGAAAAAAACGATGCATATTTCTAAAAAGCGGCATCCGCTCGATGACCGCTCGACGAAAAATCTTGAGTGAACATCCTGTGTCCGAAATACCATCATGAATCACCCAATTCCGCACATGATTGGCGATCTTGGAGGACCATCGACGCACTATATTGTCATGTCGCGCCGCACGCCGCCCACACACCACATCAAACTGACTTGCTAACGGCAGGAGTTTAGCAAAATCGTTGGGATCATATTGTAAATCACCATCCATCGTCGCAATCAATACACCTCGTGCGCATTGAAACCCAGCATCAAATGCGGCCGTTTGCCCATGATTTTTGTCTAAGTGAATAATCCGAATTGTCTCTGATTGATTGACTAATTCATCCAATAGTGCCTCGCTGCCATC
>QIMB01000216.1 GCA_003233615.1 Nitrospirota bacterium | reverse complement strand
TCACGAAAGTCTGCACAACCCCTTGACGCGCCTAGGACATGCAAAAATTGACTCATCACCCAAAAGGTGACCACGCAATTTGTACATGTCCGATGCACAGCAATTGCTTGCATAGCTTTTTCGCGCCCAGCTTCCGTCTTTAGGTTGAATGCCCCTTCTGGCTGGTGTGAAACCTAGGAGACCGGATATCGACCAAGCAATTTGGAGTGGGTTTACCTCATGAGCACAATCATCCATATCGATATGGATGCCTTTTATGCATCCGTAGAGCAACGAGATCAACCTTCCTACCGAAATAAACCGGTCATCGTTGGCGCTGACCCTCAGAAAGGCAAGGGGCGAGGTGTGGTCTGTGCGGCCTCCTATGAAGCCAGGGTTTTCGGCATTCATTCTGCCATGCCTATCAACCAAGCGTACCGGCGATGCCCTCAAGGCGTTTTTCTCCCAGTTCGGATGGCCCGATACCAGGAGGTTTCTTCGCGCATTTTTGCCATTTTTCATCGATACACCGATTTGGTGGAGCCCCTGAGTCTCGATGAGGCGTTCCTGGATGTCACGGGAAGCCTTCGTTTATTCGGACCAGCGGAGGAGATTGGGCGACGAATTCAAGCGGAGATTTCCCGGGAAGAACATCTCAATGCTTCGGTAGGAGTGGCGGCAACGAAATACGTGGCCAAGGTGGCCTCGGATCTTCGAAAACCAAAGGGCTTTGTCACGGTGGGGCCAGGCAAGGAGGTGGAGTTTCTTCAAAACCTTCCCGTCGAACGGCTTTGGGGGGCCGGGCCTAAAACAGCCCGACAACTGCACCAGCTTGGCTATGGCACCATTGGAGCCGTTGCCCGACAGAGTCTGGCTGAGCTAGAGGCCGTGCTCGGCCAAGCTGGCGTCCATTTCTGGGAGTTGGCTAATGGAATAGATCCCCGGCCTGTCATTCCTGATGAACCGGCTCAATCGATTGGTTCGGAAACAACCTTTAAGAAGGATACGGCAGATCCCACTATGATTCGTCAGACCCTACTGGAATTAGCCGAGCGGGTCGGGCACCGGCTTCGTACCGCGGACACTCTGGCCGGGACGCTAGCCCTCAAATTTCGGGACGAAACATTTCTGACCCTCAACCGATCCATGGCTCTTTCAGTGCCCACGGATCAAGGGCCGATGTTGTATCGCACAGCTTTGACACTATTGGATCGTATTCCGTTTTCTGGGCAGAAGGTCCGTCTGTTAGGATTGTCGGCATCCCATCTCTCTACTTCGGCTGAAAGGCAGCAGCTCTCGTTGTTCGGGGAGACGCCAAAACGCCAATTTCAATTGACTGATGCACTGGATAAAATCCGCACACGGTTCGGGGATAGTGCGATCAAGCCGGCCTCGCTCTTTACGAAACGTAGGGAGTAGGGCAATGGTTTCGAGGCCAGAACTCCAAATACGGTATTGTCAACGTAACAAACATTCCGGTAGTGGTGCAGTTTGAAAGTTAAGTCTTTTGATGAAGGCTTTTTATGGTTCTATAAGAACCAGGGTTAATCCTGATGAAGAGTACACTGTTCCCTCCTGGGTTTCCTTTAGCGTGCTTTGGCAAGAATGTAGGGTAGGAATTTACGCTCCATCCTGGACAAACTTTCTTAACCATTGCTGCATTAAACGGTTCAGCTAATCTCCCATTCCTAACAGCCCTGTAAATTTGTAAAGCAAACTTTTTCATAAGGTCTCCTATGAATTAGTTTAGTACATTTGCTATTATGTGTTATGCCTAAGCGCTCAAGTAAAACAGTAAAGCCAACTACAAAGAAAAAACAACCCTCCGATATTAACCTATTAGCTGCTCAGATTGTTGAGGCGGCCACAGGTCCAGCCGAAGAACCAACCAATACAATCCAACCAGAGAAGAACCCTGCCGCTGTGGCCCTCGGTCGCCTTGGAGGATTGAAAGGCGGAAAAGCCAGGGCTGAGAAGTTGACTCCAAAGAAAAGGTCAGAAATTGCCAAGAAGGCGGCTAGTATTCGTTGGGGGAAAAAATCCAATAACTAAGCAACTGAATTCAGTCCATCTTCCTCTTCCAAGTCTACCGTAAAATCAAAAATAATTTGAATGGGTTTATCCTGATTGCCATTTTGGTTGAAGCTATCTAGGTCTGTTTTTAGTTGGTGGCAATCGCCGAAAATGCCCTGTCGGCGTTGCTGAAAAGAAGTGGCCATAAACCCACGATCTTCTGTCCTAATGTCTCCCCATAAGGCCATCTGTTCACCCTGGTCCTTTGATCTAACAACATGCTTAGCTCTTACTCTTCTACCTTGAGGATCGGTGATATATTCCTCCCGCATTGCTCTGCCAAGCTCATCCGCGCATTGACTAATGATTCTATTAGGGTGGGGTTCCCATAGCTTTTCACGGACCGCCCAGGCTGCTATTTCCCGCTTTGATGCAGGCCATGAGTTGCCAGCTTTTCTGTATTTAGAAACAATCCCTTGAAGTTGTTTGCTGTAATTCATTCTCAGTCCTCCAATTCTTAAACGCCAACGGGAATATTCCCCCATCCATCAGTCAATGCAATAGAGGTAATGATATTTCTAACATTTACCAGCATTTCTCGATTGTGGGAGAAGGGAATCTCCCTCTTAAATTGAAGCTGCCCCACTATGATGCCAGGATGAACTTTAATTCTGTTAGAAAACGCCAGGATCTTTTTTTTGGAAAATAGTGGTTTGAATCTCGCAATGAAATAATTTAAGTCCGTCGCCAAAATAAGTTTGTCAGACGCAAAGGCATCAACCAATTGTTCAGTGTCACACTTTTCTTCATAGCTCTGTGAGCCGGTTCCCACAAGATTAATGTCTATGGCTTCATATTCATTCAACCCATGCCTGTATTTGACGTGCCCTAACTCATGGAACAAGGTGTGCCAAAACCCATCAATTCGGTCATATCGCAATGATAAGACCACTACGGGGGATGTCTTGTTTAACCAAAAACAGGCACCATCAATTTTAGTCTTGGATAAATGCTCAACAATTAGAAACCGAATCCCCGACTGAGCTAATATTTTAGGAACACGTGCAACCCCCTCTGGGTCAGACAAAACGCTTTGAAGCTTACTGAAACATTCGTCTAACTTAGATTCTGAAAATTTTTCTGCATGAACTGCTCTCGCAAGAGTCTTGGCACGAAAGAGCCAAGCCCACTGAGAAGAATTTTGGCTCTGATGAGACATTTTTGATCTAGCGGCAAATGGCCAGAAAATTGGGCCACTTTCTATATTCGATAATCCAAAAAACTTCTTAACTCGATCTTCTTGAACATCGATATTTTTTGAAGGCTCGATCCATCCACGTCTAACCATTTCTTTTACGGGGGCCTTTTCATAGAGCTTAGCTCGACGGGAGACGGTATTGCTTTGTGCTTTGAGTTGAGAGAGTTGGTAGGCGCTCTCAAGGTTCAGCCAAAGCTGCGGGCTTGTTCCAAAAGCGTCAGCCAATCCTTTTGCGGTTTCAGGTGTAACAGCCCTCTTGCCCAAAACTATTTCATTAACTAAATTCATGGGCCTTCCTAAAATTTCTGATAAGTCTCCCTGGGTCCATTCCCTAGCCTCCAACTCTTCTCTAATAAATTCCCCAGGCGGGAAAACTTCAGCATAAGTACTCATTTTTCCACACCTCCTTCTTCAGTGATAATCTTCAATTTCAATGATTTCGACCACTCTATTAGGGGGTGATCCTATAAATTCCAAAATTAAGCGCCATTGGTCATTTAATCTCATGGAATACTGGTTGGATCTTTTACCTTTTAATTTTTCAAAGTGGAGTGATTTAAGGCTATAAAATTCCTGCTCATTTATTGCAGCTCGGATTAACTGCATCCGCATTCGATACTTACTCACTATGCCAGGAGGGTGGTCCCCCTCATGGCCTTCACCAGCCTCCAGCTTTTCCAGCGCGGAATCCTTAAACCTGACATCCATCAGGTAAATATACAATAGGTAATAGTTTATGTCAATACATATTTACACACTTACCGTGTAAATGATATATTTACTGTTGACTTTACTTGAACGCTCAAGCATGATACCACCATGAACAAGCTAAATACTGCGAAACGCGCTCAGATTGTCGCCGCCTTGGTTGAGGGCAATAGCATCAATGCTACCGTCAGAATGACAGGCGCGGCTAAGCATACGGTTCTGAAGCTCTTAGCTGATTTAGGGAAGGCCTGTGCAGGCTATCAAGATCAAGCATTGAGGAACCTACCCTGTAAGCGTATCCAATGTGATGAAATTTGGTC
>QIMB01000466.1 GCA_003233615.1 Nitrospirota bacterium | reverse complement strand
TATCAGAGGATTCTGGAAGTTCTGATGGTGTTTCAGGCATACGAGTGTGCGAACTCTACCCTGGAAAGTGTCTAAGGCTTCGCGAAATAATAATTTGGATCATACTGAATTCATGGTTCGAGCCCTGTGATGTTGCCCCGGCCCTCAGAGGCTCCGTTCCTCATTGTGTCATCCAGAGCCCTTCGGCACACTCAGGACAGACTCCGCTCCGGCGGAGTCAAAGGATCTCGCCCAATCCACGCACACCATCGCTCAGCCAGATTCTTCGTTGCTCTCAGAATGACGACGAGGAGGCAGAGTCTTCTAGGGCTCGAACCATAATTTCTGTATGATCCAATAACTTCCCATTTTCGCATTCCATCGTCAGGCTATCTTGGTTTGATCTTCACTCGCAGAATCCTCTTTGTAGGCCTTGACACGTTTGCGGTTCTGCTCCCTCAGGTCGACCTAATCTGTCCCAAATCTGGGCGCTAATTCTCAGATGTCATTGTTTCGCGAACCCTAAGGGTTTTTTCTTGCCCTAAGGTGCAGTTTATGGTATCTCAAAATATAGCCAATGCCAGAAAGTCCCTGTGTTTTCCCCTATTTCTAGAGAATTGTATAGCCCTCGCCCAATATTTTGACACGAATCGTATGATCGTAGAGATAGCCGAGATGAAGCCAATTGATTCTAAGTCTCTTGAGGCTCGAGCTTCGATTTCTCCAAGCCATGGATTGCGGGAATTGGCGGAATTGCTGGGGGTGGAATGTGAGTATATAGATGGGCGAGAGCATGTTCATCAGGCCACAGATGAGGCGCTGCGAGTCGTGTTGCGGGCGTTGGGTCTAGCTATTCAATCGGACTCAGATGTTCAAGGAGAATTGGCCCGTCTTCAGGAAGAACGATGGACCAGGATTGTCGAGCCGGTGCTTCTGCTGTATCCGGAAAGACGAACGCCGTTGTTGCTTCCTGTCGCATTGCCGTTAGGAGACGCGTCGCTTGAAACCGTTGTACTCGAATGTCAATTGAAAGACGAACAAGGGAAGGTTCGATCATATACAGTGAAAGGTTCTTCCTGTGTCCTTCTTGAAGAGACGGTGGTACAGGGTGTTCGTTATGTGCGAATCCAGGCGAGCTTTTCTGGTCGACTCTCGTTGGGGTATTACGAGTTGATGCTCAAGGTTCGGATCGGGTCTCGTGTGGTGGAAGCCAGGAATTTGGTCATTGCAGCTCCACAGCGGTGTTATCTTCCACCAACGTCAAAACGAGAATGGGGTATTGGGGTCCAACTGTATAGTGTTCGCTCACGAGACAATTGGGGAATCGGGGATTTTCGTGATTTGGAACGAATCATGAAAACAGCCGGGAAGGTTTGGAACGCTTCATGTATTGGATTGCAGCCACTCCATAGTATGACGCCCGGGTTGGTGAGTCCGTACTCGCCGTCGAGTCGTGTATGTTGGAATCCCTTGTATTTGAATATCGAACAGGTGGCAGAGTTTCGGTCTTCATCGAAACTTCAACGAATGTTCCGAGGAAAGAAATTTCGCGGTACATTGCAACGTCTCCGGTCTACCCGGCTTATTGATTACGAAGGGGTGAGCAATCTCAAAATGTCTGTCTTGGAAGATCTCTTTCGTGTGTTCACACGACAACATCTTCAATTGACGACTTCACGTGGTCGAACATTTCTTGGGTTTGTCCAGAAGAGTCCTGATTATGTGATACGGTTTTGTACCTTTCAGGCGCTGAGTGAGTATTTCCAGAGTGCGACGTGGCGGCAATGGCCTGCTGAATATCATGAGCCGACTTCATCGGCTGTCATGGCGTTTCAGCAGGACCATGCGGATCGTGTGCAATATTATTTGTATGTGCAGTGGCTGTGTGAGTTACAGCTCACGAAGTTGGATCAGGTGGCAAAAAAGGCGTCTTTGAGCCTAGGTCTGTATCATGATTTGCCTGTGGGGATTCATCCAGATGGTGCCGATGCGTGGGGGTTCCAAGATCAATTGGCAAAGGATGTCACGCTTGGCGCTCCACCAGACTCATTTAACTTGCAAGGACAAAACTGGGGATTGCTCGCTCCCAATCCTTGGGCACTTCGTCAGCATGGGTATGATTTTTTTCGGCACACCATCAGTCAAAACATGAAGCATGGCGGAGTGCTTCGTATAGACCACGCACTCGGGTTATTTCGTCTGTTTTGCATTCCGTGTGGACAAAGTGGTCGGGATGGCGTGTATGTCAAAACCCTCGTCGATGAAATGTTGGCGGTCTTGGCGTTGGAAAGTGTACGACACAAGGTTCTGGTGGTCGGCGAAGATCTGGGAACCGTCACTTCAGCCATTCAGGAAAAACTAGAGGGCGCCGGTCTGCTCTCATATCGTTTGGTGATATTCGAACGTGAACAGGATGGAACGTTTCATTTGCCAGACCAATTTCCGAGTCAAGCGCTCGTGGCTGCGACGACGCATGACCTTCCTACGATAAGGGGGTATTGGGTAGGTCAAGATATTGTGATGAAGGAACACGCGAGCCTCTATCCGTTATCTGCTGATCGCATGCGCGATACGCGCGCTCGCAAGGAAGACCGGCGCCAGCTATGGGAGGTTTTACACCGAGCGGGATTTGTCTTGCCTGACGTGATGCCTGACGAACTGTCTTTTGAATTCATGGCAAAGATCTATCAGTTTTTGGCACGAACCCCTTCGCGGTTGCTGATGGTGCAATTGGAGGATCTGCTTGGTGAGCTCGACACGCCCAATCTTCCTGGCGCGGCAGATTCAGCCTATCCATCTTGGCGCATGCGGCTTCATCAGGAACTGCTGACATGGCTGAGCGATCCTGCTATTCGGGCCTGTACTCAGGTGATAGGTGCTGAACGAAAGAAACGAAAAGTACGGTGCATACAATGAGAAAGAGAAGTAAGAAGAGAGGAGTACGAGAGGCAGAAATGGGAAACTGGTTTCTTATTCACTCTGCACTTCTCGCTTCTTGAAGTGACTTGACTTTTTTCTCTCTTGCTTCTCCCTTCACACGTGTTGCAGCGTGCTGAAGAGGAGACTATGATGAGCATGAGCCTGTACGTGGTGACAGAAAGAGCTTGTCTTCTGATCGCGATGTCATTTATTCATGGAAAAGGTGTGTTCCGTCATGGACGAACGTAATTTGACGATGACTGGATGGTGGGAAGGTCTGACGGAGGCGGTGACAGCTAGCCTCAATCAGATTCTGGCATTTTTGCCCGCTATTATTTTAGCAATCTTGCTATTGGGCTTGGGTTATCTGTTAGCCAGAGTTGTATCTATTGTCACGATACGGTTCCTGCAATTGGTGGGCTTTGATCGGTTACTGAGTCGTACAGCCGTGCAAACCTTACTAGAACGTTCCGGGACAAAACAAAAAGTGTCTGAAATTCTCGGCATGATTGGATTTTGGATTATCTTTTTGGTCTTTCTCATTAAAGCCTCTGATACCCTGGGCTTGACGATGGTGTCGGATGCGTTGACTGGCATTGCCAATTATATTCCTAAAATTGGGATTGCGGTCTTGGTGCTGATCTTGGGTTTAATTGCTGCCAATTTTGTTCGTGAACTGATTACGATGGCGTGCAGTTCCGCTGGTATTACCCATGGCACTATGGTGGCTCAAGCTGTCTACGTTGCAGTGGTCTTGCTGATCGTGGTGACGGCTATTGATGCCTTGGGAATTAATACTGACTTGTTGAACAATACTATCGTCATTTTGCTGGCTGGCCTTATTGGCGGTGCGGCGCTGTCTTTTGGGTTAGGCTCTCGTGACGCAGTGGCGAATTTAATCGCGGCTCATTATTTAGGGTCGGTTGTACGGGTGGGAATGACTGTGAAAGTAGGGGATGCGCAAGGGACCGTCGTGGCGGTGACGCCTATTTCCGTCGTGTTGGAAACCAGGGAGGGTCGGGTGATTATTCCGGCGTCACAATTTTCTGAAGCCACTGCCGTTATTGCCCACCCGGAAAAATAACGATGGAACTTGAACATCATCTCACGCTCGGGTTTTTCCAATCCTATCCGGTGGAGGCTGCTAGACATTTGGAGTCTTTAGGTCCGCAGGCCGCCAGCATCTTGTTGGAAGCGTTACCCGGCGAAGACATTGCCAACGTGTTGGAGCATTGTTTGCCGGTGTCGACGGCGAAAATTCTTGAAGAACTCTCCAAAGATTTGTGTGCTGATGTGTTACGTACGATGAATGTCACCTCTGCGATTGGTGTCCTTCGACAGTTTGAAGAACCGACTCGTCATGACATTTTAGAACGATTGGATAATTCGGTGGGCGCCACGCTTCGGAGGGCGTTGCGGTATT
>QIMB01000202.1 GCA_003233615.1 Nitrospirota bacterium | reverse complement strand
TGGTCCTTCATGAGTTTTTGGCGAACCAGTGTTTGCAGTTCTCGTTCGATCAGCACTTCAGGAATATCAAAATGGTGCATCTGCAATAAACGTTCAATCACTTGATCTTTATAGCCTTCCTCTAGGTCCTGCTTTAAGATATTTTCGAGTTGTGTTGTGACAACAGTTTTCAGATTGTCCAACGATTCATACTCACCACAATCTTTTGCAAATTCATCATCCAGATCAGGCAATTTCCGTTCTTTCACCGCATCAATTGTCACCTTCAAGATCATGGTTTTCCCGGCTAACTTCGAATCAGGATGGTTCGCCGGATAGGGCTGAGGAATGTCGAATGTTTCCCCGGCAGTCTTGCCCATCAATGTATCATCAAATTTCACACCAAGAATGGGAGTGTTTGACCCCATTTCATGAAGATGCCCATTTTTTTCTGATCCTTCTACCGGTTGATCGTCGACAAAACCTTTAATGGTGAGCATGGCGTAGAGACCATCCCGAAGAACCGTCCCTTCAGTCACGGCATCAATCTGCGCATGTTGTTCGCGCAACGTGTGCAGTGCCTGATCAATTTGTTCATCCGTAACTGTTCGTGAATCTTTTTTTAATGAAATGGGATTCGGTGGGCGATAGTCTCCTAATTGAATGACCGGTCGAATCTCCACCGTTGCGGTAAACGTAAAGGCCGTGTTGGGCTCAACCTTCATACGATCTAAAGGGGGAATGTCCACAACCACTGGAACCACGCCTGCTTCTTTGACCGCTCGTTGGTAATAGTCTGGCACCAACCGTTGGATCACATCTTGTCCCACCAATTGTGAGTAGCGTTTTTGCAATAACTCAAGTGGAGCTTTCCCCGGACGAAACCCGGGAATACGAACTTGCTTCTTCAACTCGGCATACACCTTTTTAAATTCACTTTGTACCGCCTCTTCAGGCACTTCGATCTTCAGGGCCCGTTTCACGGGCCCTAATTCTGTCATTTCTAGTTTCATAAGAGTAAAAAATCCTTGTGTGAAAGACCTGCTGAAGGTCCGTGTATTTCTCTACGGACCCATAGGGATAAAAATTAAAAATGGTGCGAGAGGGGGGACTTGAACCCCCACGAGGTTACCCACAAGATCCTAAGTCTTGCGCGTCTGCCATTCCGCCACTCTCGCACATGTTCGATATATCTTATTCACGACGCCAGATTCATGGTTGAGTGATCGTCCTGATCACAAGAAAAAAATTTAAAGCCCAACCTCTCTCTATACCTAAATTACACGATTGTGTATGGCGATCTGCACCAATCCCTTGCATGTCAGCGAATGTGGAAAGCCTCGACAGACCAACCAGGTCTGCCTGCGTTTTTCAAATCCCCTGTCATCCCAAGGTCTTGGCACATCTCATCCATACAAATCGCTCAACTTAGGGCTCACGAAAAAATAACTTCCCATTTTCGCATCCCACCTTCAGGCCATCTTGGGCCGCTCTTCACTCGCATAATCCTCAATGTAGCCATTGCTACACTTGCGGTTATGCTCCCTCAGATCGACCCAACCTGCCCTAAAGCTTGGCGCGAATTCTGGGGAGTTATTCTTTCGCGAGCCCTTAGGTATTATAAAAGGTCTTTCTCGTTCAGGCCATCCCCAAATGCTGCTTTCATGAAGGATATATAGTAGGTCTGCCGGATTAGAGCCATCCCCCCCTCTTGATAGCTCCTACCAACTGGGGTAAGGTAAGGACTTATGAATTTCAAGCAGCTCTACAACGATATTTACCAGAAATTCCTGGAAAAGAAAGATGCCCACCAAGGCTATGATTTTCATCATTCCCCTGTGGGTTCCGCCACACCCCCAGCGCCGACGTTTCCAGAAAAGATAAAGTGGTGGACGTTAAACCGTCCGAGTCGGCTGCAGAAGATCCGTGAAGACCGCGATCAACAGCAACAGGACATCATCAACTTGAAATCCCCACCGCCAGCACAACCATAAACACGATAGTGCCATCTCTCCAGTCATGCAGGGCTTCTTTCAGGCAACAGTTCGATTATATCATCAATCCCTGCTTGCGACTCTGAAATCTCTTCAACATAGTTGGATCCTCATCCCCGTTGTCATGATCTTTGCGCTGGGTCTGGTCCTCATCACGTCACTGAGCAGCCAGTTAAGTATGGTTGGAGGATTGATCCTTGGAGCGGCCAATGCGTTAATCATTGGCTCCACACTCAGTTTAACGGAAGAAGCCATCCGTGGCGTGAGGCGGTTGCAGTGGAAAGATGTTCCTCAGAGTATGGGACGATATTTTTGGGATGTTATTTCCGTAGGGTTTATGGTGTGGTTCCCATTGCTCTTTCTCGAAATGGGGTTACAAGCCAACCCGTACCAGCCTCTTATCGCCACCGCCATATTTTTCCTCATGTTTGTGCTATTAAACCCCGTCCCAGAAGTCATCTATCAAAGCCGGAAGGGGTCAGCCCTAGAAGTGATCAAGGAAAGCTATGAATTCGTCTTGGAAAATTGGATTGAGTGGTTTTTGCCAGTCGCCATCGCCTTGGCTCCGTTTGGCCTGTCATTTTTCTTTCAGATTTCCAGTCAAGCTGGGCAACGAGGTGGATTGGATTTTTGGCATCTCATCACCTTACCGTTCGCCATCTTATCCCAATGGCTGTCCCTCCTGGGAATGTCTTCCAACACGAGTTTTATCATTGTTCTTATCCTCACTCCCATTAGCACGGTGTTCATGTTGCTCTTTCGCGGACATCTATTTGCGGCCCTCCATCGGTCATCTCGTCGCCAGCGGATGTTTCAGTCCCGAACATAGGGAGAAGTGAAAAGGGAGAAGATAAAAGTAGTGCCAAAGGATGAGTTTGTAGGTTTTCGGCTTTTCCCTTTTAAATGCGCCATTTTCTCTACGCTGCTTGTCGCCCTTATGACCCCATGGTAAGATGCCTACCCTTGATCGCGTGTTGAGTGGCAACATGCCAGAAAATACGTTACTAGCGAATAACACCTAGTTTCCATACAGACAATCATTTTACGGAGAGGTGCGAGAGCGGCCGAATCGGCGTGATTGGAAATCACGTGTACCGGCGACGGTACCGTGGGTTCGAACCCCACCCTCTCCGCCATACATTGTTGGGAAAAAGGAGGTCTGAAATATGGGCTTAAAGATTACCAAAATTGCTTTTGTCGGATATCCCGTGTCAGATATACAACGGGCCAGAGAATTTTACGAAGGCATTCTTGGTCTCATTCCTGGTGCTATTGATCAAGAAATACCGGATATGCCAGGAAAATACTGGGTGGAGTATGAAATCGGCTCACAAACCCTGGCCATCTCCAATGCCTGGAACCCTTCCGGTCAAGACGGGCCATCCGTGGCTTTTGAGGTAGACCACTTTCAAGATTCGTTAGAGCACCTCAAAAGCCATGGGGTCAAAATTGTGGCTGAATGCATAGAAACCCCTGTCTGTCGTATGGCATTAATAGAAGATTGGGATGGAAACGGGATCACCATTCATAAATTGAAATAATCGAGACGCAGCAGTTGATGTAGGGGCTGGGCCCTGTGCAACAGAATCCTACGAACTCCGCCAGGTCCGGAAGGAAGCAACGGTAAGTGGGCGAGTCTGTGTGCCGCAGGATCACCTGGCCCCGACTTTTTTCGTGAAAAGTGAGAAGTAAAAATTCAGTGGGGTGAGACTCAAGCCCTTTTTCATTCTCCTTGCCCCTCACGCTTCACGATCGTCGAGCGGCTTATTCAAACAGGCTGGATGAGTTTTACTCATGGAATTCCAAGTTTCTGCCCGCAAATACCGTCCGACATCCTTTGACGAAGTCTTGGGGCAAACCCATGTCGTGCAAACCCTCACCAATGCCATCGCACGTGAACGAGTGGCCCATGCCTATGTGTTTTCCGGCATGCGGGGAGTGGGGAAAACCACGGTGGCGCGTATTCTGGCAAAGTCACTCAATTGCGACAAAGGGCCAACCAGCGAACCATGTGGCACCTGCCCAAGTTGCGTGGAAATCACCAGGGGGAATTCCGTCGACGTCATCGAAATTGACGGCGCATCAAATACCGGAGTGGATGATGTGCGCGAACTCCGCGAGAACGTGAAATTTGCTCCGTTTCATGGCTCCTATCGCGTGTATATTATTGACGAAGTCCATATGCTCTCCAACTCGGCCTTCAATGCTCTGCTCAAAACATTAGAAGAGCCGCCGAGCCATGCGGTCTTTATTTTTGCGACAACGGAAGTCCATAAAATTCCTGCGACAATTCTTTCCCGCTGCCAACACTTTACCTTTCGACGGATTTCCCGGATGGAAATTATGTCACAAT
>QIMB01000220.1 GCA_003233615.1 Nitrospirota bacterium | reverse complement strand
AAAAGTAGCCAAAACCATGTTGGCCGTGGCGTGGCCCTTCGGGGCCCCTGCGCGGTTCGCCGACCCCGGCGGCGCGCAAACTCGCTGCGCTCACACACTGCGCGCCTTTTCTCCGGTGCCGGCTGCACTGCTCGGCCACACCACAAGGCCAGGGGAGGCTGCGGAAACAATGAGTCCCTTAAACCTAAAAACAGTAGTTGGATCACGAAAGTCTGCACATTCCCTATGCCCAGCAATTGCTTGCACAGCTTTTTCGCGCTCAACTGCCGCTTTTAGGTTATATAGCGGGCTATGTATCAGGCGTCGGGCGGTGGGAAGAGAGAGGGACTTGGAAGACGCAAAGCGGCAAGCGTTGGACAATGGGAAATTGGAGGGGTATATGATGAAAGAGTTTTCAGCAATTTCTGCGGTTTTTTGTTATGATTTTTGAAACTGTATAGTGTTGACGTGATTGAGAGTTGGGTACGATGAATGTTGCACATCTGACCGACATTGAACAGCTGATGGAGCAGGTGGTGGCGTACCATCCTGAGGCTGATACGAGCATGATACGGCGTGCCTATGAGTATTCTGTCAAAGCGCATGAGGGGCAAGTGCGTCAAACAGGAGAGCCGTATGTTCAGCATCCGTTAGCTGTGGCCGGAATATTGACTTTCTTAAAGCTGGATGTTCCGGCCATTGTGGCAGGACTCCTTCATGACACGCTTGAAGATACGGTAGCAACGCAAGAAGAATTGGAACAAGAGTTTGGGGTGGATGTGGCCCGGTTGGTTGATGGTGTGACGAAGATTGGACAGATTCCGTTTCAATCCTACGAAGAGAAGCAGGCTGAGAATTTCCGAAAAATGGTCCTTTCCATGGCTGATGATATTCGGGTTGTGTTCATTAAGCTGGCCGATCGCCTGCATAATATGCAAACCCTGGAAGCCTTATCTGACGAGAAACGTAAAAAAATCTCCCAAGAAACAAAGGAGATTTACGCACCTTTAGCAAGCCGGCTTGGCATGAGTTGGATTAAGCAAGAATTAGAGGATCTATGCTTCCAATATCTGCAACCGGAGGCCTGCTCGCTTTTAAAGTTGCGATTAGCGAAAAGAGATGATGAGCGGCAGGCCTATATTCAATCGCTGATTCAGACTGCACAGAATGCTCTTGCTGAAGCTGATCTTCCTGGACAGATCGATGGGCGTCCCAAACATTTGTTTAGTATTTATCAAAAAATGGAGCGTCGGTCGGTTTCGTTTGATGAAATTTATGATCTGACGGCGATTCGCATAGTGACGGATTCCAAAATGCATTGTTATGCCGTTCTGGGCCTCATTCATTCGATTTGGCCCCCGGTTCCTGGTCGAGTGAAGGATTATGTCGCAACCCCCCGTTCCAATCTCTATCAATCGTTGCATACAACCGTTGTTGGGCCACAGGGGGAATATGTCGAATTTCAAATTCGAACAGCAGAGATGCATCGGATTAATGAATATGGGGTAGCCGCTCATTGGTTGTATAAGGAGCCCAGGAAGGCTGGGGGTGGTGATGAAAAAGTGTTTAGTTGGCTTCGACAGTTTGTGGAATGGCACAAAGACCTTTCGGACAATCGACAGTTCATGGATTCGGTCAAGTTGGATTTATTCCATGATGTCGTGTTTGTATTCACGCCGAAAGGGGAAGTGCGGGAAGTGCCGGTCGGCTCGACAGCTTTAGATTTAGCCTATGCGATTCATACTGAAATCGGGGATCATTGTGTCGGTGCGAAGATTAACGGCAAGCTTGTTCCGCTTCGGCACCAATTGCATAGTGGGGATATGGTGGCAATTTTGACGTCTCCTTCTCAAGTGCCCGATCGCGGGTGGTTGAAGTTCGTTCGAACGTCAAAAGCGAAAACAAAAATCAAGCATTGGTTTAAAGTGGAGGAGCAAAAACGAGCACTGGAACTTGGGCGACGGCTATTAGAGCAGGAATTTCGACGGCAGCATCTTCCCGTCGCCCAATCTTTGCAATCTGAGCGATTGGTTTCCATGGCTACCGTGAAGGGCTGTGAGACGGTTGACGAATTGATTCGAATGGTTGGATTTGGGCGCCTGGCTCCAGATCAAATTGTTGGGTCTTTCAAGGAAGAGACCGAAAAGCCAACTGCCGTCGCTGCTACACGTGAGATGGTAATTTCTTCTTCCAAATCGTCTGGGCTTTTTCATGACGGAGCGGTGAAATTCGGAGGGATCAAGGATGTTCTCATGCAACTTTCAAAATGTTGCAAGCCGGTTCCTGGTGAATCCATTCGAGGGTACATTACCCGAGGAAGGGGGTTGACCATACATGCGGTCGACTGTCCAAATTTGCAGTCCTTAGAATGGGATCAGAATCGTTTGGTTGAAGTGGAATGGGATACAGACGTTGAAGGTCCCCATTCGGTTGACGTGTCCGTGTTAACCCTTGATCGTCCTGGAGTGTTAGCGAAAGTGTCTTCTGGCATCTCTCAGTGCAAGGCGAATATCACGAAAGCCGAAATTTCAACAAGAGAGGATAAGAAGGCGGTGTTGGATTTTGTTATTGAAGTGAAGAACACTGCCCATTTAGAGATGATCATTCAAGAGATTCAACGGGTAGACGGCATTCTTTCAGCCAGGCGAGTACGAGGTTGGTCATAGCTGTTGCGCGAGCCCTTAGTAGGGAAAGCTCATTGGAGGAAGATCGACCGTAAGTTGCGCGCCAACGGCCAAACTCAGTTTTTTCGCCATTCCAGCATTCAGCTCAAGGACTTGAAGGGATTTGGAAGGTGCTTGATATCTCGGGCATCCATCATCTTTACGTGTGCAAATAGGAACGTTCTGCTCTAGGTGAAGAATGGTGCCAGATTGATCTAGCCAAAAAATATCTAACGAAATCAGTGTGTTTTTCATCCAAAATGTGTGATCTCCTCGTTCAGGGAAGAGGAAAAGCATGCCTCTGTCAGGTGCCATTGAAGGACGAAACATCAGGCCCTGTGACCGTGTATCTGGCGAATCAGCAATTTCTACAAAAATTGTTGTTCCATTCGCGGTACTAACTGTACCTAAGCCCTTTCCCGACCCGGAGTGCATTTGTCCGTAAGCTAGTTGAGAAACAGGTTCTACCGACACAAAAACGAGTCCTAGAGCTACAATAACACAGCTAATCCTTTGAATGATTTTAATAAAAATGGTCATGGAAGATTTGAGTAAGATTTTTCATGCAGGGCTATTTCCCTTGTTTCGGCAATGTGTCCTGGATGACGGGTACTTGTCAAATTTAAAAGATGGGAATGTTGGAAAAAGCCGCTAGCGGCTTTTCCTGCCTTCGCCGAAGCGGATTTGCGCCGGTAGGTCGCCATTTTGTCGTGCTCACGTACTGAGTATACGCTCCGTGCGTCACAAAAAGGCTGCGGCCATGCTGGACGAACCCTTTGTAAAGACTCATGACATGCTTTTTTGATCATGCCCTTGGCTGTTGACATCCATTGCATCCCGGGCATGTACGGGCTTTGCGGGTGATAATATTCAATAGCTCCAAGGTCGTTCTCAGGAGGAAAAGAAAAGTTAGGTTTATGGCCTTGACCCAAACCACTAAGAAATTTATAATACTCTGTTTACAGGCAGGGTAAATTTTTCCGCTCCTGTATATTTGAGCAAACCTGTAAGGATTATGGGTTGTTGAAGGGGATCATCAGGAGAGGATGTTTGCGTTGTCTCACGTCACACAGTTCTTCACTTAATTTCCATGATGTAACTCAGAGACGGTTTGTGTAGAAAACGGCCCTACTTGGTCAAATGGGCAGGTACCCAAGTGGTCAACGGGGGCAGACTGTAAATCTGCTGCCATCGGCTTCCAAGGTTCGAACCCTTGCCTGCCCACCATGTCCAGCAGATTGAAGATAACGCATAAGAATAAAGTACGAAGTTTTTATATTTTTTGCAAAGTATTGTGATTGTGAAAAAATGAGTTGTAGCAATCTTTGCAAGGAGAGATGCGGGCGTAGCTCAGTGGTAGAGTTCCAGCCTTCCAAGCTGGCTGTCGTGGGTTCAAATCCCATCGCCCGCTCCATTTTGTTTCGTGGCTGACCTCTAAGAAATAAATGATGGCGTATTGCGAAATTGTGGCAAGAGCCCATGTAGCTCAGTTGGTAGAGCACGTCCTTGGTAAGGACGAGGTCACGCGTTCGATCCGCGTCGTGGGCTCCATTTGATTTACATTGGTTTGTGGAAATGATCCTTCATTTTCTAATTGTTTGCAAAAGAGTGAATTGAGGAGGAAAGCGGATGGGGAAGGCGAAATTTGAGCGGAACAAGCCGCATGTGAATGTGGGGACGATCGGGCA
>QIMB01000469.1 GCA_003233615.1 Nitrospirota bacterium | reverse complement strand
GCACTTGATCGCCAACTTTCACATTTTCCACATCTGCGCCAGCAGCTTCAATTGTCCCGCGTTGCGGTTTTTCACGTGCTGAATCCGGCACGTAAATTCCTCCGGCTGTCCGCTCTAATTCTTCGGTGTAGGTAACAAAGACTCGATCTCCAAGAGGACGAAATCCTTTTGCGCTACTTCCTGTTTCTTTTGTGTCTTTTGTGTCTTTTTTTTCTTTTGTGGCTGCCATGCTTACCTCCTTCAATGGTGTGTGGCCTGATACATGAAAAAATAAGGGAACGGTTCATTGACGTGTTAATCGTCAGTCTGTGAATTGTGGAAAAATACACAGACGCTTCCTGACTGAAATTTCAGATAAGTCCGGTTGATTTGAAGTCAAGAGGGGTTGAAGGAGATTTTTCTCTCTATACAATTAAGAGAGAAAGGGGTTAAGCGGGAATCATGCCATGCAATTTGTGAAAACGAACGCCATGCGCACGAAGGATTACTTGGTGTTTATTTCTTAAGTAATTCAAAGTCATGAATGTCATTTTTCATAAATTCACGTAATTTCTTAATGATTTTGGCTTCAATCTGTCGGCTTCGCTCCTTCGTAATGGAATACTTTTTTCCTAAATTTTCTAGTGTGACCGGTGTTTCTGACAGTAATCGATTTCTCAGTATGTCATCTTCCCTTTCAGACAGCGTATGAGCAAATTCCCCTAATTTTTTCCGAAACAGTATGCGGAGCTGCGTATTGGCCAGTTGATCATCCACAGGCATTTGAGGTGCAGGTAGCAGGTCATGAAAGGTGCCTTCCCCGTCTTCTGTCATTCTAATGACAATTCCCAACTACCCAGGCGCTGGTCCATTTCGACAACATCCCGTTCGCGGACATTGAGACGATCAGCTAATAACTTGGGATCGGGAATATAGCCCTGTCGCTCAAGCTTGGCTTTTTCCCTACGCAGGTTATAAAACAAGCGACGTTGCTCTTGAGTGGTTCCAATTTTGACCAATCGAAAGTTATTTAATAAATGACGTAATATAAAGGCACGGACCCACCATGCGGCATAGGCATAGAAACGAACATTTCTTGTGGGATCAAATTTCTTCATGGCCTGCAGTAAGCCAACATTGCCTTCTTGAATCAGATCCATTTGATCGAGTCCTGCCATCCCGTATTCTGAGGCAATTTTCACGCTCACACGCAAGTTGGCTAAGATAAGTTTTACCGCTGCTTCGCGTGTGCCAAATTGGTGATATTCATGGAACAGTTGAAGTTCTTCCTCCTTTGAGAGAAAAGGGTAACGGCGGACTTCGGCAAGATAGCGGCTTATCGTAGTAGTAGGAGTGAGGGCCGTGGACAGGGACTCCCATGTTGTAGTGTCCTTCGTGTCTTCTTCCGGTTCAGAATGATCCTCATCTTCCGGAATGTCACTTGGCAACAATTCTTCGACTTGAGAGTCCGATTCTTCAATGGATTGAGTAGAATCTAACGTCTTGACTTGAACATCGATGATGTCGGGGTTGTGTTTCTTTGAGGGTTTTATTCGCATGCTGTGTGGCTTATCGACTTCATTTCTTATTCACCGTTTTGACATATTGTAATGAAATTTGCGGCTATGACCAAATTTTGCAAAGAGTAAGGAGAAAAACGTAAGGCGTCAGGCGTGAAGCGACTCAGGAGGTCTTTCTTTCCCCTCACGCTTTACGTCTTTGAAGGATGTCGGAGATAATGCTAAGGAAAAAAGCGTGAGGCGTGAAGCAACTCGTGAGGTCTTGCTTTCCCCTCAGACCTTACGCCTCACGAAATCATGTAGCTCGAAATCATACGTTTTACTTCTCCCTTCTCCCTGATTTGCCATGTTAAAAGACAGTCTGCATGCCCTTCGTTCCGGTCATTGGCCTAGCCTACTTGGAGCATGGTTGCATTTTGAAGTCAGCTTTATGGTCTGGCTCTTGGTCGGATCCCTCAGTATTGCCATATCAGAAGAGTTTGGTCTTTCCGCTTTTCAAAAAGGAGTGCTAGTGGGCATACCCTTGCTGGGAGGCTCCCTTCTTCGAATTGTCATCGGACCCTTAGGGGATAAGGCGGGAGTCAAATCAGTTGGTCTGGCTATCTTGGGACTTGAAGCCTTGGCCCTCATACTTGGCTGGCAATGGGGGACCACTTTCGGTGAAATGCTCATCGTCGGGCTCCTGTTGGGCATTGCTGGAGCCAGTTTTGTCATTGCCCTGCCTTTGGCCAGCCAAGCCTATCCTCCTGCCCATCAAGGACTGGCTATGGGAGTTGCAGCAGTGGGAAATAGTGGAGTTCTGTTGGCAGCCATTTTCGCCCCTCGTTTAGCTGTCATGTTTGGATGGCATCAGGTCTTCGCTCTTATGTTAATTCCTGTGCTGGGAACCGCATGTGTATTTTTCTGGTTGGTTCAACCAGCTTCTGCACAGAGCCAAAAAGACAAACAATCACAACCATATCTCTCATTTCTCTATCAAGGATTACAGCAAAAATCAATGTATTGGTTGTGTGGGTTATATGCCGTGACTTTCGGTGGCTTCGTAGGCCTCGCAAGTTATTTGCCCATTTATTTTCACGACCAGTTTCACATGGATATGGTCACAGCTGGATCCTTGACGGCTCTTGTTGCGTTAGCAGGAAGTGTCGCTCGGCCTTTAGGAGGATTTCTGGCTGATCGTCTAGGAGGTCTTCTGCTCTTAAAGGGATTATTTGTGATTATTACGATCTTGTGCATAGCCTCAGGGCAATTTCCAACCATCATGTGGGCTCTGATGATGGTATTTGGGATTATGTTGTGTTTGGGTTTTGGAAATGGTGTGGTGTTCCAAGTCGTCTCTTGTCGGTTCCAGGGGAGAATGGGAACGGCTTCGGGTTTGATCGGCGCCGCGGGTGGGTTGGGTGGGTTTGTGTTGCCAACCGGCTTTGGATGGTTGAAAGATCTGACCGGAACTTTTTCGTCCGGCTTTCTGGCGTTGGGACTTGTTTCAGGATTAGCGGTCATTAGTGTTATGATAGCCCAACGTTCCACGAGATGGGATCCATCAAAGACGGCGTCAGAGGCATAAAAGAGAGAACTTGTTACAGTAGAGCATGGGGCAATGACACGTATGAACAACATCACAGATGCATCGACCAATTCGCAATTTCACAGCATTTCAGAAGTGTTGCAAGATTTCCAATCTGGTAAATGTGTGATTCTGGTTGATGATGAAGATCGCGAAAATGAAGGTGATCTGGTCTTAGCCGCTGAGCAAGTCACGCCTGATGCCATTAATTTTATGGCCAAATATGGTCGCGGACTCATTTGCTTGGCGTTGACGCCGGAGCGTGTTGAAGAACTCAAGCTTCCTCCACAAGCACAGGAGAATACCGCGACCTTTGGCACGGCCTTTACCGTGTCCATTGATGCCGCCAGAAATATCACCACAGGTATTTCGGCTGCCGATCGAGCTACGACCATTAAACTGGCTGTGGATCCCAATGCGAAGCCTACTGACTTTGCTCGGCCAGGCCACGTGTTTCCTTTGAAAGCCCATAAAGGTGGAGTACTCAGGCGAGCTGGCCAAACAGAAGGTTCTGTAGATTTAGCGCGATTAGCTGGACTGTTTCCAGCCGCGGTCATCTGTGAAATTATGAATGATGATGGGACCATGGCTCGAGTACCACATCTTCTTGAATTTGCCAAACAGCATCAATTAAAAATCATTACGGTCAAAGATCTCATTCAATATCGGTTACATCGAGAGACCCTTGTGAAAGAAATGGTACGGGCACATCTCCCGACGAATTTTGGGCAATTTAAAGCAGTTGTTTTTGAAAATGAATTAGACTCCGGGACTCATATTGCGTTGATCAAGGGAGAGATTGATGCCAATCCGACCCTGGTTCGAGTGCATTCAGGCTGTCTGACGGCTGATGTCTTTGGATCATTGCGGTGTGATTGCCGAGAGCAGCTCCATCGTGCAATGGAACTCATTGAGCAAGAAGGCAAAGGTGTACTCCTCTATCTCAATCAAGAAGGACGAGGCATTGGCTTGACCAATAAAATTAAGGCCTATCATCTCCAGGACCAAGGCAGTGATACCGTCGAAGCGAATTTGCAATTAGGGTTCAAGGCCGACTTACGGGATTATGGCATTGGTGCACAAATTTTGGTGAATTTAGGTCTGAAAAAAATTCGTCTCCTTACCAATAACCCTCGTAAAATTGTCGGAATCGAAGGCTATGGGTTAGAAGTCGTCGAACGGGTGCCCATAGAAATCACACCGCAGGAATCCAACGTCCATTATTTGCGCACAAAAAAAACAAAATTAGGCCATCTCCTCAATAATGTCTAAGGGCCTGTCCAGACATAATGTTGACATCTCGCGCTCAATCTTCGGGCCATCTTTAAACGCATTTCAATCGAACAAACCTCCACATGGCTCTGCTCTGCCTCGGCTTGTTCTTAATCGATCCGTCCAAATCCAGCCCAAATCTTGGCGCGATTTTGTCAAAATTATGTCTGGACAGACCCTAACAGGACTTGGAGTTCCCTTAGGGTTCGCGCAAAAAATCTTGCGCGAACCCTGAAGCAAGTGGTACACACTGCTATCTCTGTTAGCCTATAGAACAACGCGATTTTTGCGGATTCACCACACAGTATGAACGTGTTTGAGGGACATCTTGATGGAAAAGATTGCTCCATCGGCATTGTTGTCAGTAAATTTAATGAAATTATTACAAACCGATTACTTGTAGGAGCAGAAGAAACCTTACAACAATTGGGTGCAGTAGCAGAGCAGATTCACCTTGTCCGTGTGCCGGGAGCGTTTGAATTACCTTTAGCAGCAAAAGCGTTAGTCACGTCACAGCAAGTAGATGCGGTCATTTGCTTAGGCGCGGTGATTCGCGGTGAGACGGCTCATTTTGAATTTATTAGTGAGCATGCAAGTCGTGGGATTGGCAATGTGTCGCTGGAAACAGGAATCCCTGTTATTTTTGGTGTGCTGACGACCAATACGGTGGAACAGGCCATGGAGCGTTCGGGGACATCTGAACGAAATAAGGGTGCTGATGCAGCGCGTACGGCAATTGAAATGATTTCCTTGCTCAAGCAGTTACAGAAAGCCAATGTTCGCCAACCTGGATTTTTACGATAATGGGAATGTTGAA
>QIMB01000190.1 GCA_003233615.1 Nitrospirota bacterium | reverse complement strand
TGTGCGGAGACATTGATCCAGTCACAGGCATGATCATTAACTTGTATGATCTCAAGCAATACCTATGGGACGTGTTGATTGAATTCGATCATAAAAATCTGAATTTGGACACACCCTATTTCACACACAGAATTCCCACAACAGAAAACCTCGCCGTCACCCTATGGAAACTTTTGGCACAGCATCCTCAATTACCTACCCTCGACCGAATTCGTCTTTATGAAGATGCGACCCTCTATGCAGAAGTGACGACGGAGTATCTCAACATGGATCAATCCCCTCAAAGAGGGGACCATGCGGACGTCATTCGCCAATATCATTTCTCTTCCGCCGTGCAGCTCCCCAAAGGGCAAACCACAGGGCACAATTACATTCTTCAGATTACCATTTCTGGTCCAATAGATTCAGAAACCGGCCAAGTCGTGAATCTCCAGGATTTAGACAGTCTGGTTCAGACAAAGATCCTCAAGAGATTTCATGGAAACAACATCAGCCTTGATCGAGATTTCAATAATTTGCCACCAACCGAAGAGAATTTAGCCGCGTTTATCTGGAAAACACTTTCTGGTCATATTGCTCAAGGCATGTTAACCCAAGTAACTGTGAGCCAGACCTCTGGCACAACTGCAACCTACCGCGCCTAGAAATTGATCTGGCAGTTCCTCTTTCACTCCTCTAACAGCAACCTATGGGCTTCAATTTCACGGCATATCTTCGACATCCTTTCTTCACAATGCGCTGACCAGATGCAGCCTAGCCGCAGCAAGTCCTACGTTGAGGATTGTGCGAGTGAGCCTTGGCACAAATTGGCATGAAGAGGGGATGTGAAAATGGGAAGATATTTTGTTGCGTGAGCCCTTAGGGGGAGACGCCGCTAGCCAGGACAATTTCGCAAATATGATTGAGCCGTTCGATGTGTTCGTAGGCCGACCAAGGGTCTTGTGCCATTGAGCAGACGCCATGGTTTGCTTGCCCGACAATATCAAAATCTCCCCCTGGATTGGTTTCCGTGACACCTAAGGCCAATGCTGTGGCCGCGCCTAATTCCAGGCTCACAGCGGGAAGGGCAGGGACGGTTGGACCGATACGTGTATAGCGGTAAATTTCTGGAAAGTCCTTGCAAATTTTTTGTAGATCGAATCCTCGATAGATAGCGGCCACCACATGAGTTGAATGGACATGCACCACAGCCCTTGTCCGATTCATTCCCCTCGTTAAGAGATAGTGCATGTGCAACTCACCAGAAGGATTGGTTCCAGGTGGCACTTGCATCTGACCATCCACGAACTTAATTTTAATCATGTGTTCTGGATGGACTATCGTTTTGCGCTATCCAGATGGTGTGACGTACAGATACACACTTCTTGCGCGTCGGAGACTACAATTCCCATCTCGACTGGTTATCCAACTACGTTCATAACAGCGTCGTAACACATCTCCAATTGCGGTAATCATGTGCTATTGTCTCCTATCCTATAGTGGTTTAACTTTTGAGTATCCCTTCACCCTCCCCCTCAAAGGCGGGGAAATTTTGAAGCGTCACTATTGGCTCAAGTGTACCAGTCCCCTTCCTTTTCGTCTCACCCTATCGCGCACGACAGCTCATGGAGTACGATTTGCATGTACGGTGTTCTTGTAAGGTTTTATCAGAATAGCATTTTTTAGAGAAGGAGATTCGCTTATGCTTATTCAGGCTGTTCGGCGGTTTCGTTTTTTAGTGTTGACCTTAGGGTTACTGGTTCCCGGGCTTCTTTGCTTTGCCCTTCCCGGATTGGTCTTGGCCGATTCGGGTAAGATCAAGGTGCTCTATCACGTGGATGGGAAAGATCCAGACGTCGCCAAATATGCGATGGCATTAATCAACAAGCACATTGAAGCGGAAGGCGGACCTGACAAGATTGATATCGTATTAGTCGTGCATGGTCCTGCCTTGAAATTGTTTGAAAAGGAAACCGTGGATCCCGTGTTGCGGGATAAGCTTAAAGTGATTATTGATAAAGGCGCACAGGCGGAAATGTGCCAAGTATCGATGAAACTGTTTGGGACGCCTTTGGAAAAATTGGTTGCAGGGTTTATACCCACTGGCCATCCGGTGGCCGTCAAACGTATCGCTGATCTGCAAAAGGAAGGTTACCTGTACATCAAACCATAATAGGGTTACATCGCAACCCGTCAAAATATTTTTAAAGGAGGCTGATCGCTCGATCAGCCTCCTTTGAGGTTTTCCTTCGTTTTTTCCTTATCCATTTATCTGCCCCCTTCCTATCCGTCATTTTCGTCCTTCAGACAAACCAAGCCTCGGCCGACAACTTCTACAGAGTTCTCTAATTTGTATCTTTGAGTTGGAGGAATCGTCATGTGCCAAGCCTCACTTCATCACAATGTGTTGCGCGTACTAGGCGCTACGACTTTTGTCTTATTCATATCCCTATTTGTGCTGGTCGATGGATCTTTGTTGAACCTTTCCGTCGCCCATGCTGGTCGTGATGTTGCTCCTGATTTTTCAGTTTCTTCTTTGAAAGGAGTGTATTTCACAAATTTCAAGCTGGAAGGGGATCAAGCATTGTTAATGTTTTGGGCGCCATGGTGCGGGGTGTGTCAAAGAGAATTACCGAAGCTTGCCCACTATTATCAGAACGATATGCCGGATGATCTGCAGCTGTTGGCCATTGGGACCTCTTCGTCTCGCCGCGAGGTTGAACAGTATGTACATGGGCATTCAGGAACCTTTGTATTTCCGACCGCATATGATGCCAACAAGGTTATAGCCAAAGCCTTTGGCATTCGGGCTTTTCCAACCTACGTACTTCTTGATCACGACGGGACGATTTTACTTGTTCATCGTGGTAGTGGGCTCCTTACGAAACAGAAATTTCATCAGTTGACTCAGTAACGAGTTGGAGAGTTTCGGGCAAAAAACTGGAAATCATCGTTCTACAATTGCACCACAAGGTAGCCCTGTTCTTTCAAAAGTGAGACCAGCCCTTTCTTCCCTACGAGATGCAACGCGCCAACGACGATAAAGACAGGCATCTTCTCCTGAAGCGCGCTTTCAATGAAGGGTAGCCAAGCCTTGTTTCGTTTGACGATCAGTGCCTGATACAGTTCAGGATAGTCGCGCATGCCGGCAAGTAATGCTTCCAAGTGTTGAACATTTCCCTCTTTCCATGCCTTGACCATTTCGTTGACTTGTGTATCGAGGGTTTTCAATTCCTCTAATGTTTGCAAGAGAAACTGTTCCTGAATCGAAAGCGGTAATTG
Source organism: Nitrospirota bacterium (assembly GCA_003233615.1). GTDB lineage: Bacteria > Nitrospirota > Nitrospiria > Nitrospirales > UBA8639 > Nitrospira_E. The sequence continues at coordinate 1,089 of QIMB01000190.1, read as the reverse complement.
ATCAAAGAGATTGAGTTGAAACTCCACCGTCTCTAATCCTTGTATGGTTTTTCCTGCTGCTTGTGTCTTCTCAAAGAAATGCTGGTCCACCCCATATGCGCTTTCAAATCCCAACTTTTTTAACTCCAACGTCATGACTGCTGTGGCTATCATCCATGGTTTCATGCGATGAAAAATTGCAATCTGAAGCCCAAGCTCAGCCAACTGCGTTTTCACCATTGCATAGCTATCCTTCGATAAAACATTTGCAAGGATTTCTCCATTGAGATAGAAGCCTTTTTTCAGCATGTTCTTTTGCGCCAGCGGAGAAGAGAGTCCATCCAGATCCACTTCAAATATGACCCTGGAGGATTGGCTGAAGGCATCATCAAATGTGTGATGCAGGGGATAATCGTGTTTTTGCAAAACATGAATTGATCCTGCGAGATAAATGGTGTTGTGCGCAGACTGTACCTTCCATAAAATTTGAGGGCTTTGGGCAATTGGACGTTGTTGGGAGCTACCGGCAGTCAGTGCTGGTATACTCCAAAGGAGCACCACAGTCATGAATAGACTCAGTATTCGAACCCCGCAAAACGTCCTTTTCACCATGTTTTGTTGATGTGTCATCATGAATCCTCGAAGGAAGGCATTGAACGAATCAGGAAATGTTTTGATAGCTGTCCTTCATAGAAGTAGAAAGGAAGACAGCTTTGCCACAATCAGGATATTGAGAAGGGCTGTTGTGGAATAGGCCCGTACTGTTTCGGGGTTACCCGGGCAATCTTTGTCAAAGGTTACGCAAGGGAATGGCTATGACTACGTTTAAAGAAATTCCGGTGCTTCTTTCCAGGTCTGGGAAAACACAAACTCATGGAGTGTCTTTCGAGACCGTGGGGACTGCTCCCGTTCACGAATGTCGGTGGGGAGGGTATGAGGGTCTCCTGAATATCCAATAGCAAGCGCTGTGACCGGCTCATACTCCGAGGGCAGTGAATAACATGTGCGGATCGTATCTAGAAGAATACCGGCCATTTGATGTACGACGAGGTCCATGGCCGTCGCTTGTACAACCAGATTGCCCACAGACAATCCCACGTCGTGAAACGC
>QIMB01000312.1 GCA_003233615.1 Nitrospirota bacterium | reverse complement strand
CTCATGTGGCAAGGAGACCCCCGCCTCCTGCGGGGGAGCGCTTTCACCCACGGGCTCACGCCGCGTGGTCCTCCGCGCTAGCTTTGATAGTCGAGCCATTTGCGGGTTTGACAGACAGAACCGGTCAAATCCTGGTGGTTGGGCCGTCTGAGAAATTCTATGAAAACCTGTTGCCGCGATTTCGAGGGACTCCAGAAGCTATTCCCACCCTAGGGTTATTGGCGAGAGCAATACAACCCGTCACTGAGCTTGCAAAAACGATCGCAGAGAGCTGGAACATTGAAACATTAACTGTGATGAAGGCCAGACAAGCGCGGAAAATGATTCGAGTGCAATTATCCTTGTCTGCGCTGGAAACCAAGATTGTTTGCTCTTCACCGGAGATTCTGGGATTCCGGCTCTGACTGGAGCTACCGAATATTTGATGTCGAGGGGATTTGATTTCAAGAAGCTGCGTTTTGTACAGGTGCCTCACCATGGCAGTCATCATAATGTTGGGCCAGCCATCCTTGATCGATTAATAGGCACAAAGTTATCAGCAGAAGCACACCTGCGTACAGCATTTGTTTCCGCTGCAAAAGATGCAGGTAAACACCCTTCAAAGAAAGTAGTCAATGCTTTTAAGCGTCGGGGAGCTACTGTTCATGCAACTCAAGACACGATCAAGCTTTACCATCGTGACTCATGTCGGGGATGGCGTGCATCAACTCCCCTTCCTTTCTATGAGCGGGTAGAGGAGTAGTGTTATGAATATGCTCAAAGGTTTTGACAAGTACACCGTAAGAGCGAGGCTTCTTCCGGCAATGTTCACAGTCCTCCCGTTAGCCATAGTTTCCATTACATTCGGCGTTCACAATCCTTTAGGCTCTGGAGTAATGGCTTGGGTAATTGCTTCATGCGGCGGACTGTTGCTTGTGGCTCAGTTTGCGCGCGACGCAGGAAAGAGAAAGGAAGAAAAACTGTTCGCCTTATGGGATGGGAAACCTACGTCAAGATTGCTTCAGCACAGGTCGACGAAAAATCAAGCTATTCTTTCTCGCCGCCATAAGAAGCTGAAAACTCTCATGAGGCTTAGTAAATTACCGTCTGTAAGTGATGAGGCACAAGATGCGAAGGCTGCGGATCAAATTTACGAAGCTTGCGCTACCTATCTACGTGAGCATACTCGAAATACCAGGCAGTTTAGTCTCGTATTTGAAGAAAACTGTAACTATGGATTCAGACGTAATCTCTGGGGCCTGAAACCGATTGGGCTAACGGTGTCATTATTAGGTCTAATATTAGGTACTGGACTATTCTTCCAGGGATGGTATGCATCAGATGGCCATGAGTCGGCACTCTATCTGTTCCCCACCTTCGAAAATACTCTACTTTGTATCACGTGGATTACAGGCATAACGCCCAGCTGGGTACGCTCTGCTGCTGAAGCCTACGCAGAGCGGCTTTTGGAAGCAAGTGAACGCTTATGATTTAAGAACCATTGACAGGACTGTTACATGAAATGTAACACAGGGGGACGAACCTACAAAATGGCTTCTTGGGGAGGCCTAGGAGATCCTGCGTCAGGCCGTCTCTCTTCTTGATCCAGAGGAGCAAATCTATTCGGCCATTCTACAGGGATGGGAGCGCCAACAGTGTTCCCATCCCTGAAATTTTGACCATTCTCTGTGAGAAAAATCCGCTAACTAGGACACTACAAAAAGGGGAGGGGAATTGAACTCATGAAGACCTCGAGATTTTCAGAAAGTCAAGTGGCCCTGGCCTTGCGGCAAATTGAGGAAGGCGTAGACCTCGGAGAAATTTGTCGAAAACTGGTGATCAGTGAACAAACGTATTACCGGTGGCGGAAGAAGTACGGGGGACTAATGTCCAACCAGTGTCGCGAGACACAACAATAGATTTCCCCTCACCCAGGAACCAATTAAATTCCTATTTTTTTTTAAAAAACTTATCCCCAGTATCCACATGTGAAAGTCCTTCCTGGGAAATGAATTTTGAACTTCAGACTTTAATTATCCACTTACGTTCACATCTATTCCACAGTTTATGACATTGACACCGATACCGCCCCACTATATAAGAACTCAACTTCTCGAACAGGTAGTTTAATTTTCTTTTTCTCCCTGATGGTTCTCCAATGAGTACCATGGTTGAATATTTTTTGGAGTATTCTCTTTCCAATATATTCATATTTTTAAAAAAATCTACTTTCCTGATCATCGTTTGTCAGCCTTATGATCTGACAATCTTCAACTTCCTATCAGAATGAACTTTTTAATGTTTTTTGTATAGAGACGAAACAGTCATGGACACCTATTCCTCCATTGATCGTTCAAATGTTGCCAAGGATTGGCATGCTCGAGGATTTTCTTGCGGCCTATGGATTGACCATGCAGGACGAGAATGGTCCTATCATGCGCATGAAACCGACGAATTGTTTATGATGATGTCCGGGGAATTAGAGCTGGAGTTAGATGGGAAGACCATTCAGCCTGCTGTAGGAGAGGAGATTTGCATATCAGCAGGAATGGCCCATACCATCAGAAATATCGGAGGGAAAACGGCACGTTGGCTCTACGGACAACCACGAGAAACAGTACCTGTTCCGCACATGCCTGCTACCTCAAAAAAGCGTTCATTCCATCCTGACGTGAAGAGAAAAAGAATTCCAGAGAAAATAGTGCCCTCTTTAGAAGTATCGAAGGGTACCAAAACCCACCGCATTCCTTAATTTCGTTGTAACAATTCAGCACCTCACGCCCAATTTACCTACATCGGCTTTCTCTTCGCTGTCGTGCACTCTATGACCACTGCCCCTCCAGTTTGTCATGCTGAGACGAAGGCGAAGCATCTCGCTCAGCCATCAAGTCGGCCGGCTGGGCACAGATTCTTCGTTGCACTCAGAATGACAATGTGGTGCTGAATAGTTACGTTTCGTTTTAGGTTTCTTTCTGATTTATTCCTGACTAACACCTTTCGCGCAGCGAAAGCCCGTGGTCAAATCCTGGAAGTCGACTTCGGCTTTTGAGCGTGCCATCACGCGTAAGTTGACCGGCTGATCTTCCCACGACCCGCCACGCAGGACTTTAAACTCCCCTTCCGCTGGTCCCTGAGGATTTTTCTTAGGACCATCCTCATAATAATAGCGGGCATACCAATCATTCACCCATTCAGCGGCATTGCCAGCCATATGATACAGCCCGTAGGCGCTTTTCCCACCTTCTTTGAGACCATGCCGAATACTCATTCCCTTGATTCCACTGGTCACTGGATACAGCGTAATGAGATAACTGACCCATCCCGTCGTCCCTTGATTATAATTGGCAATATCGACAAAGGGTTGCATGTGTCCCCAGGGATATCGCCGCCCATCGGTTCCACGTGCGGCTTTCTCCCATTCAGCCTCAGTGGGTAAACGTTTGCCGACCCATTGGCAATATCGTGTGGCAGCAATCCAGGTAATGCCAATGGCAGGACGGTTTCCGTCTTTTCCAGTCGCCACGCCATCATGCCATAGAGGCGGAGGCTCAATACTGTAATCATGATCGAGTATCGTTTGATACTCAGCCATCGTCACTTCATAGCGATCAATGGAATAGGCACCCAGCCACACCGTGTGTTCTGGTCTTTCATTTCGAGAACCATCATTATCCCCCATGATAAATTCTCCTTCGGGAATCATCACCATCGACCCTGGAGGCCCATCAACCGCCCCTCCATCGACCTCTCCCGATTCGGAATATTTCCAATCCTCGGCTGCCGACGAAACACCGGAAAACCCCAACACAGATACAACAAGACCCACACTCAGCAAGAAACATGGATTCATAAGAGCCTCACATGACTGAGATGAAAAAACGCATTCTTTTCTTGAGGACTTGTCACTAAATTACTTGCGTCATTTCGTGACATATCCTTACTCCACCATATCGAAAGCCTTCTAAGATTGGAAGGGCATGATGTTCACCACCCGACTCTCACCACATCACAAAAAACAAAAGCCGCTGAAGAAATACTTCAGCGGCTTCAATCATGGCGTCCCCAGCGGGATTTGAACCCGCGTTGCCGCCTTGAAAGGGCGGCGTCCTAGGCCAGGCTAGACGATAGGGACGTATGGGAGAGATGGCTCAAAAAACTTAGCCCAATTGTGCTGAAGCATGCGAATATGAGCGCGGATTCTAGCAACGCCGAAAACACGAGTCAAACCAAGAGGTTATGAGTGTTATGAGAACAACATCAAATGAGAAAAATCAATGTTCCTGCCATACCTCATAATGATGAACTTTCACACACGCACTGTTTCTAGGATTAAAAAAGGTGGAGAAGCGGGCCTATAAGCCGGATTCTGTACCGATT
>QIMB01000198.1 GCA_003233615.1 Nitrospirota bacterium | reverse complement strand
GTTAGCCATCTGGCAGGCCCATTCTGTCTCCCTTGGTCTGTTTTTCTCTGGCGCGTTTCTGCTCGCTGTTCTCGCTCTATTAGGTGGAACCGGTGTGTTGTTCTGGATCCTACGCCATCTGCGCTTTCCTCAAAAGTGGTTGTTACGGCATTCCACTCACAACCTCCAACGACCCGGGAATTTTACGAAAGCCATGACCTTAGCCATTGGTATTGGCGTGATGCTCATGACGACACTCCTGACCGTCCAGCACACCTTGCTCGACCTGATTGAGGATCAAATCCCCGCGAACGCACCATCATTTTTTTTCATTGATATCCAACCGGATCAACATGCTTCGTTCAAACACGTGCTAGACAACCACATTCCAGGGTTACCGTACAACTTGGTTCCCATCGTGCGAACTCGCCTCACCGCCATTAATGGCCAACGCATCAACCCTGAAGAACATAAAGGCAAACGAAACGGTTGGTATTTTACGAGAGAATACGTGGTCACGACGTTCCAAGCTCTTCCTCAAGATAATACCGTGACTCAGGGACATTGGTGGGACAACACACAACCTCACACGTCGCTTGAAAACGTTCCAACCCAAAATCATTTGCCTTTGGTTTCGGTAGAAGAAGATGCAGCGAAAAATCTTGGACTGTCGATTGGGTCAACACTCACGTTCAATATTCAAGGAGTGCCATTTTTAGCAAAAGTCAGCAGCTTTCGTAGTGTTGACTGGGGTTCTTTTTCCATGAACTTTTTTATGATCATGGAACTTGGCTCCCTCGAAGGCGCGCCTATCACATACATTGCCACAGCCAAAGTGCCAAAGACCGTGGAAATCCCTCTTCAACAAGCGATTGTGTCGACCATGCCCAATGTCACAGCCATTCATGTGGGCGACGTCATGGACAACATTGCCAAGATATTTCGGCAACTGGCGATGGGCATCCAAACACTCGCACTCCTTTGCCTCATCACAGGCGCCGTCGTCATGATCGCGGCAATTTCTATCAACCGCTACCGGCGCTTACACGAACTCGCCATTTTGAAAGCTCTCGGGGGAAGTCGTGGACTGTTACTCTTTTCTCTCGTCACGGAATTCGGGCTGATTGGTGGATTTGCCGGTTGTGTTGGAATTGGCCTAGGCTGCCTCCTCTCCTGGGCACTCTTATATTTCTTTTTCGACTTAACATGGGCCGTCAATATGTCTTTCTTACTGATGGGCCTCCTCACGACTATCTTGCTGACCCTCGCCACGGGATTTCTGGGAACGTATCGTTTGCTGGGCTTCCCCCCACTCTCCGTCCTTCGTCAAGAATAACGTTTTTGTTCAAAGTCCTCCAAGATATTCCAGCAAGCTCTCCGGGGTGAAGCCGTTATCTTGCCTTTGCAGTCTCGAAAAAAAGATACAGTGTGTATTGATTTTGATATAGCCTCCTGCCCCTATTATCCTCACTACCATCTTGTGAAATCCTAAAATATTGCAACAAGATTTCAAAAACTCAAAAAACATTCATACATTCCGATACGTTAGGAGACTGTATTCATTGAGCAGGCGTCGGAACTGATGAAATCAGCTTCTTGGTACAATGTTTGCTTATCCTGCTAGTAATATTAAACGGAGACACAGGACATGGAACTCATTGTCGCCATCTGCGTAACAGGCCTAGGGTTATTCGGGAGTATGCTTTTCATTTGGAAGAGTCACCACCAATAAGCTTCCTTCATGAAGGCCGTCTCTCAAAAATAGTACACGATCACGATTGTGGGAAAATCTATTCCTATCGATTCAACAGGAAAAGCCGCATTCTTCCAGCTCTAAACACCTGCCGAAGAATAGGTCAGGCAAAAAACGGAGATCCCGCTTATGTCAAAAAACATGCTTATTATTGAAGACGACGTCGTAAGCCGTGATTTACTTCGGTTGGTATTTGAATATGATGGCTTTCATTGCATAGAAGCGGAAAATGGTGCGATAGGATTATCCATGATGGATTCTCAGAGGTTTGACGTCATTATTCTTGACAATGTGATGCCAGTGATGACTGGCTTGGCATTTCTTGAGCACTGGCAACGCCAACCCCAAAAGTTTGATGTGCCCATCATTATGATCACTGGTTTGCTTAGTCCAGAAGTTCGTGAGAACGCCACGAAATTGGGAGCCTATGCCATTGTGGAAAAACCATTTGATGTCGGTGAACTACGAGCCCTGGTTAGTCGCGTGTCAGAAAGAATTCCTTCGCACACTCAGGAACCGTCCCTCTTGCCGAAATAACAGACACAAGCATTCTGCTTGTTTAGTCAAGGCCTGTCATCTTAGCCTCAAGACCAAACCTCATGACATTGTCTTATGGGAAATAAGACGTTCTTTTCGCCAAACCTTCAAAGGCTTACGCCATAACCACTTCTTGCAGCGGTTCGTTTTTTCGACGCCGCGATACGTGCACGGTGACTTTTCGATCCAGCTTATTCAAAAACCCGAACAGACGTTCAGGTGAAAACAGCGTATAGCGGCCATTCATCAAATTCGACACTTCCGGCTGTTTAATCTCTAACAGCTTGCCGATTTCCCGTTGCTTGAGCTTCTTCTTGACAAGGATCATTCGCACGGTATGCCCGAGCTTGGCCCGTGTTAAGAGTTCGTCCGCATCATCAAGACCCAAATCAGCAAAGACATTGCCGGAACTTTCCTCACACGCTATTTTTCCATTCTTCTTCATCACTCTTGCTCCTTTTCCTTTGCCACAGCTTCTTTATACCGCCGCGTAATCATGTCCACATCCAGTTTGGGTGTTTTCTTGCCCTTCGGGGCTTTCTTTTGAAACGCATGCAGGACATAGACCCTTCGCCCAATCTTGACCGCATACACGGTCCGGTACGTGTCAGTCTCGAAACGGGTAACAATCTCTAAGACACCTCTTGCCACCCCTTTAGACGGCTTGGCTTTTGGTGGCTTCTCACCCAATTGTACGTCATAGAGCGCCGCACCAATATCCGACCTGACAGCCTTTGGGAACGATTGCACCTGTTCTCGTGCATCGCCCACCCACACTATAGACCTTATGTCATCATCATCCATCTCTCTAATTATGTTATAAGTATTTACTTATAATTGCAAGCAAAAAATTATTGGCCGTGGCCCTTTGTGGAAAACAAACAGTTAAAGCTTTTGCTTTTCCGCTTTTCTCATTCATACTTTTTGTATGGATATCACGGCGTCATTTCATAAAGCTTCGAAAGTTCCCCCTCGCCGCTACGATGACAAATTCACCAACCCAAAGTTCCCCCCCTGCCCCGCATTAAAAGCAATCGTCGCTTTAAAATGCGCAAGCCCAAATGGATGAAATAGCCCTTGATGTGACACGATGCCGTAGTCGATTACATTTTCGGGCACCAGCCTTCCTTCACGTAGCCCTAATTTTCGCTTTATAGAGGTGCATTTATGGTGCACCATAGAACCAACAACACACCTAATGGAGGTTTACTCATGACCAGCCAAAGTATTTCATTCACAACGCCAAACGATGATTGGCTTAAAGCTCAGATTGAGAGCGATGAATACACCAGTAAAAGTGATGTGGTGAACGATCTGATACGAAAAGCACGAGCGCAGCAAAGTGAAATTGAATGGATACGCGCCAAATTGATCAAGGCTGAGCAAAGTGGATTCACCAATATGACCCGCGATGAAATTCTTGCGCAATCAAAAGACGAATTACGGCGCAATGGGGAATTATAAACTGAGCGAAGATGCCAAGGCCGATCTCATACGCATTCATCAACGCGGTGTTCGTAAACATGGTTTAGCCCAAGCAGATAAATATTATGCGGCGTTCTTTGATCGTTTTGAACAACTGGCATAACAGCCTTATTTGTATCAAGCCGTTGATGATATTCGCGCAGGATACAGGCGCAGCGTCTGCGGCATTGACAGTATCTATTATCGTGTGGATGGAGATACCGTCGAGATCATGAACATCTTAGGGCGACAGGATACCAACGAAGTGGTTTTCATACTTTCATATTGACGATGATCACAGCACCATTCCGTGGCCATGTAACACAATGCCGTAGTCGGTTACATTTTCAGCTGAATAAGTTTGCTGACGGTAAGTTGAAATGTTCATTTGTACATTTTAACATTTCATGCTATTATGGTCCTATATGAAACTCTTACCAAGGAAAGCCGAGATGAGCCGCTTATCAATTGAACTGACCCCTGAACAACATCAGCAGGTAAAAGCCTTAGCTGCCATCTCCGGTAGCAGCATTCGGAATTATGTACTGGACCGGCTGTTGCCATCTTCTGACGAAGAAATGGCGTTACAGGAATTAGAAACTCTGCTCGATCAACGTTTGAAAGCTGCCGAAGCCGGAGCGATCAGTCA
>QIMB01000005.1 GCA_003233615.1 Nitrospirota bacterium | reverse complement strand
AAACTGCATAATCCCAAACGAGATATGGCCCTCGTGGCTATCGCCGGTCCGCTCATGAATTTGTTCTTGGCCATCATCAGTGGTTTACTGCTCATGTTGTTTATAAATATTGATCCAACGCTCAAAAATAGTTGGCCACCACAACCTGGCGTGGAACCACGCCAGGACCTGCTTGGCATGCTCCTCGTCCCACTCTGGGCCATGGCCCTGTTTTCGATGCTGATCAACATTACGCTCTTCGCATTTAACCTCTTGCCCCTTCCGCCCCTGGACGGAAGCCGAGTCCTTGTTAGCATTCTTCCCCTCAAACAGGCGATAATGTTGAACCGACTCGAACGCCACGGCATGCTTGTTGTTGTGGGACTGATAATGGTTAACTCGTATTTCCCCATTTTGAGTATGTACATTGGCTCTATTCGAAACATCTTTTTTCAGATTTTTCTTTCGAATTTTTTGTCGTAACCATAGGAGCCTGTCCGAGATGAGTGATCGTCACGAGGTTGTGCTGGTTTGAGTCAGATTTTTTGATCGTGTGAGACGAATAGTGGGGACTATTGAACGAAAAGGATCGGACAATCTGGCTCAATCCAGCGCAACCGTAGTAGATCAAGCCTGTCTCGAACAGGCTCCTAACTAACGAGGTCTTATGGCATCACGTGTACTGAGCGGCATGCAACCGAGCGGATTGATGCATTTAGGCAACCTGCTTGGTGCATTAGACAATTGGAAAACACTGCAAACGGAATATGACAGTTTTTTCTTCGTAGCCGATTGGCATGCCTTGTCCTCAAATTATGCCGACACCAGCCGGCTCAAAGAATTTACACACGAATTGCTCATCGATTGGCTCGCTGCAGGAATCGATCCGAATAAATCGACCATCTTCATTCAGTCTCATGTCCCGGAACATGCCATCCTGCATGTACTCTTTTCTATGATCATTCCAATCCCTTGGCTGGAACGAAACCCCACCTATAAAGAGAAACAGGAAGAGATCAAAGAAAAGGATCTTTCAACATATGGATTTTTGGGCTATCCAGTTCTTCAAGCGGCGGATATTCTGTTATATAAACCTGACTTGGTGCCAGTCGGCAAAGATCAACTGCCCCACCTGGAACTAACACGAGAAATTGGCCGTCGATTTAATAGTTTGTACACACCCGTCTTCCCAGAGCCCAAAGAATATTTGACTAAATTCCCTAAAGTATTAGGGATTGACGGGCGAAAAATGAGTAAGAGCTATCACAATACAATTAATCTATCCGATACCGAACCCACCGTTCGGCAAAAACTTAAAACCATGGTCACCGACCCTGCGAGGGTTCGACGCACCGATAAAGGGAATCCTGAAATCTGTCCGGTCTATGATTTCCATAAAATCTTTTCGTCCGAAGATGTCATCAATCAAATTAACACGGATTGTCGAACCGCTGCGATTGGATGCATCGACTGCAAGCGTCAAGTGGGCGATGTCATGGTCGAACGCTTTTCGCCAATGTGGGAGACACGTGAGAAATTTTCCGCTAATCCCAAGCACATCCAAGAGGTGGTCGAAGAAGGCCGAAAACGTGCGTCCACTGTCGCAACTGAGACCATGAAAGAAGTACAAGAGGCCATGAAAATATGAGAAGAAGTAAGAAGCTAGAAGTGAGCAGCACAAAAGAGGTAGAAATGCCAATCCTGTCTTCTTTCTCATCCTCTGTACTTTTCATTTCTCCCTTCTCATTTTTCACTTCTTCATGACAGGCTCCTCTCGTCATTCTTGACAGTATTTACCTCCATCGCTACTATTTCATGCCTAATGTTAACTACCAATAAACCACTATAAATAGGACTATAGAATCACGATGAGTATTCGCGTAGCTATCAACGGATTTGGACGTATTGGACGAAATTTTTTCCGGACAAGTTATAACGATCCTGATATTGAGATCGTAGCACTCAATGATTTAACCGATTCGCCCACTCTCGCACATCTTCTGACATACGATTCGATACATGGAAAATTTCAAGCCGATGTCCAGCACACCTCCGATTCACTCATCGTGAATGGCCAATCAATTCGCATTTTTTCAGAAAAAGACCCTAAGGCCTTGCCATGGAAAGAGCTTCAGGTTGATTTTGTCATTGAGTCCACCGGCCGCTTCACCGACCGCGAAAGTGCGGGGCAACATGTGACCGCAGGAGCGTCCCGCGTCATCATTTCTGCACCGGCCAAAGATCCTGATATCACTATCGTCTTAGGCGTCAACGAATCGACGTATCAACCACACAAAGATATTATTATTTCAAATGCATCATGTACGACGAATTGCTTGGCCCCACTCGCAAAAATCATCTTACAAGAGTTCGGTATCAAGCATGCCTTCATGACCACTGTGCATTCGTATACTAACGATCAACAACTCCTTGACCTGCCGCATAAGGATTTGCGCCGCGCGAGAGCTGCCAGCTTGTCAATAATTCCCACGTCAACCGGCGCAGCCAAAGCCTTACATCTCGTGATTCCGGAATTAAAAGGGAAAATTGATGGCATGGCCATCCGTGTCCCCACACCAAATGTCTCCCTCATTGACCTCTCGGCTGAAGTGGAAAAGGATTGTGATACCGCAACCGTCAATGCCGCCTTTACACAAGCTGCACAAGGATCATTGAAAGGATACTTACAAGTGTCTGAAGCTCCGATTGTCTCGACGGATCTGAATGGATGTTCATATTCAGCCACGCTTGACGCTCCACTCACATCTGTGTTGGACAAGCGCTTGGTGAAAGTCTTCGCCTGGTATGATAATGAATGGGGATATTCGTGCCGCTTACGTGACCTGGTCAAATTTCTCGCACAACAGAATGAACGAATGACCACTCGCACAACTTCGTAAAATTTACTCCCCCTACTCCATCTCTCAGGAAAGGCAGAAGGAGTAATGAGTTTCTCCAAGCAAACCATCGATCACGTTGATCTCCATAACAAACGTGTGCTTATTCGTGTGGATTTCAATGTCCCACTGGACGATACCTGCCACATCACTGACGACTCACGTATACGAGCGACGCTTCCGACCATAAACTGGGCTATTGACGACGATGCTGTCGTGATTCTGTGTTCACATTTAGGTCGTCCCAAAGGCACTGCCAATCCAGCACTCAGCCTTGCTCCGGTTGCGAAGCGCTTACAACGTCTGCTGAACAAACCTGTTGCGTTTACTGAGGATTGCATCGGGCCAACAGCGGAATCCGTGGTCAAGAACGCACAACCTGGCGATGTGATCCTCTTAGAAAACTTACGATTTCATCCAGGCGAAGAAAAGAATGATGATCAGTTTTCGGCCCAACTGGCTGCTCTTGCGGATGTCTATATTAACGAAGCATTTGGAACTGCACATCGTTCTCATGCTTCAACGGTTGGCATCACCAAATATGTGAAGGTTTCGGCAGCAGGGTTTTTGATGAAACACGAAGTCGAGACGTTGGAAGGAACCGTAGAAAACCCAGTTCGTCCCTTTGTGGCTATTTTAGGAGGAGCAAAGGTCTCCGGGAAAATCGAGGTCATCAAAAATCTTACTGGAAAAGTTGACAAAGTCATCATCGGTGGCGGCATGGCCTTTACATTCATCAAAGCCATGGGCTTCGAGATTGGGCTATCGTTAGTCGAAAACAACATGTTGGATTTGGCCAAGAAAATTCATGAACAAGCCATCGCACAAAAAATCAAGTTCTATCTGCCGGTGGACTGCGTCGTCGCAGCGAGCTTGTCTCCTGAGGCCGAAACGAAGATTGTCACGATCCAGGAAATCCCTCCCGATTGGTACGGCATGGATATTGGGCCAGCCTCTGTTCGGCTTTTTGGCGAAGCGGTCCAAAACGCCAAAACCATTTTGTGGAATGGCCCCATGGGAGTGTTTGAACGAGATGCCTTTTCCCGAGGAACATACGCCATGGCGCATTCCGTTGCCAATGCCTATGCGTACACGGTAGTCGGTGGTGGAGATACCGCGTTGGCCGTTCATCGCGCTGGAGAGTCAGAAAGCATGGACTTCATCTCGACTGGCGGCGGTGCTGCACTCCAACTCCTTGAGGGCAATCACATGCCGGGATTGGCAGCATTACCAGACCGCCCATACTAATTACGCTGAATTCTGAGTACGAAGTGAGAAGCTAACGGAAAGAAGTAAGAATCTTCAATAGGTGAGGAAAAACGACAGAGCTTTCTTCTCTTCTGTATTGCTTTTCCACTCTTCCCTTCCTTTTTTGAATTGCACTGTTTCGGGGAACACTGATGGTCAGGGGTGTCAATATTCCCTTTCTGAAAGCACACATACTCTATGGCTAAACGATTCATTGTTGGTAACTGGAAAATGCACAACACCATTTCTCAGGCCGAAGCATTGGTCCGGGATAT
>QIMB01000140.1 GCA_003233615.1 Nitrospirota bacterium | reverse complement strand
TTCCTCACTGAAGAGGTATTCCTGGTTCTTGTACTGGATGCGGTTGATTTTCTTGAGTTGTTCACGCAATACAGTTTCCAGCAACACGTTATTGATCTTGCCCTGTCGTTCGACAAGCATCTGTTCAGAGGGCAGGTATTCGAAACCCAGATTGACGAGTTGCTGGAGCGCAGGGATCTGGGAAAGGTATTTTTCGTTGAAGCGGAAGCCTTTTAGTTTGGCACTGGCTTTATCAGGCATGTTGACCGCTCCCGACCCGACAGGCACAAAAAACCCGCCATGTTTGCGCTTCACGGTTGAAACCGGATAGGCGTGACGGGTGTGTTACAGGTATTGTCTGCGCGCAGCCTATAATCTTCAATGCCTGTTTTTCTATTTCATTGCTCCATGAGCACCTCAAACTAATGAGAATCCTGGAATCAGGGGTATGAGAAAGATGTTTTTCTTCTGTCTGAGATTCAGCCATTCGCAAGATCCTTGCCGACAAAAACGATCTCGTCATTCGCAAACCAGTTTTGTTCAAGCGCATACTGTTCTAGTTTCTTACAATTGCTGGTATAAGCGACAATTGCCAGACTCTCCTCGGCACGGCTACAAGTGACATAAAAAAGCCGGCGAGTACGTTCTATAGTGGTTTCTTTCCCTTCAGCCTCATTTCTACGGTCTGTATCTGACCATGGCTTGGCACCAAAGAGTTTTTCATAGCTGAATAGAAACCCCCTTGATTCTTCATCATCAAGTATCACCATAACACGAGGAAACTGCAGCCCCTTAATGCCCTGATGCGTACCAAACCGGGATTCATCGGATATATATTTCACATATTCCTTAAACCGGCTGAACGGACATTGAAGCGCGGCTTCCCATGCCTCGATAACGGGGTCAAGCTCCGCATCATCCGCATCATCCGCATCATCCGCATCATCCGCATCATCCGAGTCATCCGAGTCATCACCAACAACATCATCCTGAACCAAACGTTCCGCAATTGGATTTAACACATCAGGAACTTGAAAAAGTCCCGTCCGGCGAATTATACGAAGTACTTCACGCAAAGAAGGATCGGCACCTTCTCCCCACAAAGAATACAGCTCCGCAGCGGCATCGCCAGCAGCGCGTATGATGCCGAGCGGCTGTTCACTGATCTTGAGCGAGTCCTTTTTCAGCAGAGAAGAATATTTCCGTACTATGCTTGTTACTGTGAATTCGTCTCCGGCACTCTTTGCCTCAACTAGCGGTAGAATTTGGCGCGCGAAGAAGCTGATGCCGGACAACGTTCCGTCGAGCAGTCCAGTTTTGAATTTATCAACTGCGTAGAGTGGGTCGAAGAATGTGGAGAATCCACCGCGTGCGGCGGCCATGTGATGCTCCAGGGTCAACACCTTGACGGCAGATGAGGAAGAACTCCATTCAGAATCCCCTGTAGACCCAGCCATACTTTTCATCGCTTGAGATTCAATCTGAGTCTTATCAACGGACTGACTCGCATCCACGATAAACAAGCGAACGACGCCTTCCTCATTTTTATTGGGTTGTTGTTCCTGTCCATCTGCGTCGAATCTGATTCTGTTGATGAGCCTGAGTATGCGCTTTGGGCATCGGTAGTTGATGGTTTTGGCCGGTTTTGCCCACGAATCGGGAATGTCTTCACCCAGATCCGGTTTTCCGTCAGTGTAAATTCGCTGCATGGTGTCCCCGAACATACCCAAGGTAAAACAATCGGACTTCTGCTCCTGTACCTTGAAGAACGCATTCATGAGTTCCTTCTTCGTATCCTGGCTCTCATCAATTAAGAGAACAGGATATTTCCTCACCAAAATGCTTTGCATAAGTGGGCGGTTCTGTATGAAGTCGGCGGCAATACTGATTACCTCAGCATGATTTAGCGAATCCCGCCCAACGTTGTCACCGTTCGGGTTGTATGTAAATTTATTAACCGTATCCAACGAAACCAGTCGCTTGCTTTTCGATGCGATCTTTCTCGCCCTGTCGATATAGGTTTTAGATGTTTCGCTTTTTGCTCTAGCTTGTTTTCCCTCAAGATCTGTTATGTCCTCTTTAAGCGATGTTCGTATGTATTCCCTGATATCGTTGGTGTAAGGCTTTATAAGTTCCCAGGAAAAACTGTGGATCGTAGAAACATGGAACGCATTATCGAAATCAAGACGGTTTTTTATTTCATCACATGCTGCATTGGTATAAGTGATAATAGCGATCTTTTTTGCTCCCCTTTGCAGCCTTTCATGTTTTTCCGCTCGAAACCTGGTCAGCACCTCAACCAGGCATCTTGTCTTTCCTGTCCCTGCACCCGCAAAAAGAAAGAAGCTTTTGGGATTATCAAAGTCGAGACAAGCGTAGATCTCGTCGTTGACCGATTGAGATGCAGTGTTCTTACCCATCTCCCTCTCCTACGGCACTGTCTTGCACAATATAGTCGGCGTGTCGATTGGTCAGATTCTTTTCAAGCCACTGGAGCCCTTCAGCTATATATTGTGGCGGACTCAAACCCCCCGGCTCCGTCATGTAGAGAAGCTCCAATGCCATTTCTGCCTTTTTTCCGGTTTTTCCAAGCGCGTCAAACATAGCTTCGCTTGCTTCCTGAAGCGTTGGAAGATTGACGGCTTCTGCCATCTTTTTTATCAGCCCTTTGGAATCTGTTTTGCCTTTGAAAAAATCCACATTACTCAGAACAACAGCATCTTCAAAGGTGTACGGTATTGCAGTAGCTTCTTTGTCATTGAAATTTAATGTCATCTCACACTGATACGCCACCCTGACTATTTCGTCTTTAACCTTTCCTTGATCATCAATATTCAGCACCTCATCAAGGTTTCCCTTTTTCGGCACCCAGGATTTGATGGTGTCATTACCGCTTCGGTAACCCTCACCCTTCTTCGGCAACACCTTTTCAGTTGAATCCTTTTTAATAGAATCGAGATCTGTAATGACGAGCGTCATTAGTCCTAGTGTTTCGATCAATGGCCTCAGCCGGTGGGCATGACTTCCTCCGATCTCAAGAAGGGAAATGTAACAACGATCCAGTCCGCGATGGTGATTACTAATAAAATCAGGCACGAGCATGCGTTCTGCCGGGCCTTCTACCAAGATAGCCGCATCCGCGAAAAAAAGGTCACAATGTGTGGTTTTAAGGTAGCGGGTCGCAAATTTTGTCGTATCATCATTACTGCCAAATACAGTTGATAAATTCACGACCACAGCACCTGGAACATCGTTCACATCGTTAGCAGGCACTCGCTTGAAATACCGAAGGCTGACAAAATCTATTTCATGGGCAATATGGCTGGAATGTGTACTGATGATCAGTTGCGTGGATAAATCGTTTTTATCCCCGAGGTCAGGATGGTTTCGAAGGACATCGTAAGCTTTCTTGATGAAGACCTGCTGAACCTGGGCATGAAGGTGTGCTTCCGGTTCCTCAATCAATACAATATGCAGAGGCGCAATGAACGTGTCATCGTCCGATACTCGCCTGGCCGCCTTGCCGACACGCATCCATTCATCCCGGAAACGAATCAGGTTAAAAACCATCGAAATCAGGTTCTGATAGCCAAGACCATTGTACTTTTCTGGCAAGCACAAAGAAATATCAGAATTACCCGCACCATCCCGGCGCACATTGAACTGGACGGCTGCATCGTGCGTTAGCCCCTGTAATGGATCGACCTCACAGGCTATAACAATCTCCGGATCGCTGAAACCAGGATAGTTCAGATTTTCGAGTTCTCCAATGGATGAACTGAAACTTTCTCTCAGCTTTTTGTTAAATTCATCTCTTGCAGTTTCTATCGCTTGCAGTGCGTCAAGGTCGCTGGCATCCGGCAACTCAGAAGGATTAAGGTGCTTTTCAAAATACCCTATCAGTTGTGCTGAAAGTCTCTGATCGCTACTTGATCCATCTGCAGATTTAGGATCGGAAAACCCGCGTTGTGCGTTGATAATGTCTATCTTGAAAAGCCCCTTGAACGGATCACCATCAAGAGGCTCAGCCCGGTTGGCAAGGGGTTGAGGCTCATGCTGAGCCGCTTTTGAAGGATCTAATATGTACGCATTGATAGTAAAAAACTTGTGCAATTCTTTTTCAAGAAAATCCCGCATGGATTTAGGCCAGAGCTTGAGACTACTGTCAGCCGCGCCGCAGGTTTCCTCCGCACTTCCATGGGCAGCCTTGAACGCTTTGTATAGTTCTTCCGTGTTATTCGGTTCCAAGACCAGGCGAATGCCGAGCTTTCCGCCCGCCCAGTCAAGCGTCGGGATAATATGGCTGACATAGTGGACTTCTTTATCCTCCACCTCCAACCAGACATCCAGGCTTGGCATCAGTGGGCGCCAAATATCAGGTGAGAGATCTGGTTCGTTCCCGTTCTCCGTATCAACCCAAT
>QIMB01000225.1 GCA_003233615.1 Nitrospirota bacterium | reverse complement strand
AGAAACATTCCTGGGTACAACCAGAACTTATTGACCCCGAAAATGTCATTGTCTGGCGTATGTCAGAGCGTCTGTTGGCTCATGAACAACTGCATTTCTTAATTAGCTGTTTTAGTGGTTTGACAAGCGAATCTTTCCCTGACTAAACACGATGATTTGCGAGAAATGCTTGAATTAACGAGAGTGGTTGCCCAACAGTTAAATCTTCAATATGACAAGGACACCAATCATGGCTTAACCATGGATGCCCAAAAAAACATGGGAATCTGAAGTCATGCAGCAATTCCAAGAACTGATGGCACACCGGCTTCCTCGTCGTCTTTCGCAGGAAATGGGGAAAAAGAATTTTTGACAGCGTGTTTCTGTAATGTGGTATAAAGGTAAAAATATACAGGTAAGCACGAACATTATTCGTATTATGTATTCTTTCATAAAGTAGGTTGCCATGAACCGATATCAGAACATCACACTCATACACATTCTGCCCTTGTCTCTTTTACTTCTGAGTCTTGGATCTCTTCCACTCAGCGGCAATTCGTTTCTCATTGATCAGGCAGCAGCTAAGGAATATCAATCACGGACAGAATCAAATTGCACGATTGGGATGGTGAAAGGTGACACAAAGGCTGAATGCCACGTTCCAATTCTCAATGGATGCACCGTAGCGCAGTTCCCCGGGTACGACGAGCCATGGGCAGAGGCCTCAAAAGGTGGAGCCACATCTTGCAAATTTGACTCTCAAAAAACCGATTGGAAAACCTCTATTGTGGGTACCTGCCAAGCCTGTAAGACGGATCAATGCACGGGGCGATTTACCGTGATGCTTAATTGCATTGATAATGTTCCTGCTGCCAACCCTGCCTTTCCACAGTAAATAGAAATTCGATTTCTTTGACAGCGACTGAAATATCGACACACATGTCGTCTCCGTCGACACGTGTCAGCCAAATTAAAGCGCAGGCGCATGCATTAGGCTTTGATGCCGTTGGCATTGCCCGGGTTCCTCTTTCCAACGCTCATACTACTCCGCGAGTACCTGACGCGCCAGATTCAAACAACGCGTCCCTCATAACCGAGCGTCTGTGGACACGGTTAACCAAATGGCTAGAGCAACGTTTTCACGGGACGATGGCTTGGATGGAGCGAGATCCGCAGCGCCGGTCAGATCCCACCATGGTGCTTCCAGGGTGTCAATCAATGATTGTGGTGGGGATGAATTATTACACGGACCATGTTCCGGATGAGACAAATCAGGCCGGAAGAATTGCCCGCTATGCCTGGGGGCAGGATTATCATGAGTTACTCAAAACTCGCTTGCAGCAATTAGAAGAATATCTCCACAGCCAGATCCCTGACATACAGACACGCAGTTATGTCGATACCGGTCCAATTATGGAAAAAGCCTGGGCGCAAGAAGCCGGGATTGGTTGGATTGGGAAACACACCAATTTAGTATCGACCGACTATGGTTCCTGGCTGTTACTAGGTGAAATCCTTACAACGGTGGACTTGGAAGCGGATGAGCCTGCGATCGACCTCTGTGAATCATGTGCATTGTGTATTCAAGCCTGCCCAACCAACGCGATTGTGGAACCCTATCAGTTGGATGCCGAGCGATGTATTTCGTATCTCACCATCGAACATCGTGGATCCTCAACAGACATTCCACCTGACATACGAAAACAGATGGGGAATCGAATATTCGGCTGTGATGACTGTCTTGATATTTGCCCCTTCAACGTCAATGCGCAACCGACGCATGAACCGCATTTTCAGCCTGCATCATGGACCCTCAATCCCCAGTTACCCCAATTAGCCTCCCTGACTCAAGAAGCATTTTTGGCACTGACGAGAAAGAGCCCTCTCCGACGACCGAAATACGATGGCTTTAAAAGAAATGCCACGATTGCTCTTGCAAACCACACGCGCACGTCATCTTCTACCGTAACTCAATAATGGTGACACCATCACCACCTTCGGCTTGATCCCCTGCACGAAAGCTTTCCGTATATGGGGAAGATTGACAAAGTTTTCGAATGCCGTCTTTCAATGCGCCTGATCCCTGACCATGAATAATCTTCACATATTTGGCTTGATCCATGAGGGCTTGGTCTAATGCGGCCAGCGTCTTCTCCAAGGCATCTTCCAGGCGTATACCCCGAAGATCATGCTCCTGTTGGTAGACGCCACGACTTATTAAAGAGTGGGGTGACTCGAGAGAAGCACGAGAGGACACGTGGCGATGTTGAGGTTTGGAGGTCACCGGTGAAAGTGATGATGAAGCTAGGCGCACCGCTGTCGGTGCAACTTTAAACGTCTGAGAACCCACACGAATTGAGACCTGTTTTTTTCCTGCAAGATCTTCTTGTAAAATACCCACAGTGCCCAACTCATCGATTTCCACCAGATCTCCAGATCGAGGAATACTGAGAGAGGAAACGGCCGCAATGGGCAATTGTTCTTTCACGTGTTGATCAATGGTCGCCATTGATCGGCGCACCTCTTTGACGTGAGAGAGACGTTTCTCTTTCTTCAGAGACTCAACGAGTTGATTCACTTGGTGCTGGGCTTTTGAAAATTCACGTTGCCATTGTTTGCGATACCGTTGTCGATCATCTCGTTCTTGCGTCATCAATTGTTCACGTATGACTTGGGCTTCTTCAAATAACCGTTGGGCGTCTTGATGACGCGCAGAAGCCTGCACACGCTCTTCTTCTAGCTGTGCATACGTGTGTTGCAGACGTTGAAATACATGGTCGAGATCCTGATCTTCCTGCTGAATCAATTCCCGTGCATGGTGAAGAATGTCAGACTCTAACCCTAAACGACTCGCAATATCCAAGGCTGATGATCCACCAGGGATTCCATCAATCAGTCGATAGGTCGGGGCAAGACGTGCCATGTCGAACTCCTGGCTGGCATTGCGTACGCGAGGGTTTCGATAGGTAAGCGTTTTCAATGAAGGATAATGCGTTGTGACAATACTCACACAACCTAAATCGCTCAGGCGCCGTAAGAGTGCCTCGGCCAATGCCGCCCCTTCAATCGGATCTGTCGAATTTCCCACTTCATCCAAAAGAATCAACGATGAACACGACGAAGTCTTTCTCTCGGAGTGAAGATGATTCAGCAAATCAATGAGCGAGAGAATGTGACCGGAGAAGCTGGAAAGATCTCTGTGTAAATCCTGGGTATCGCCGATGTCTGCATAGACTCGTTCAAAAAAGACCATTTCAGAATCTGGGTCGCATGGAGGAAGTAGGCCAACTTTCACCATGAAGGCAATCAACCCCACTAATTTTAACGTGACGGTTTTCCCACCGGCATTGGGACCGGAAATAATTAAGGTATGAATCTCCTCATCAATAGAGATGGTATTGGCCACAACATGGTCTTTCGTTAACACCAAGAGCGGATGTTTGGCCTGTATGAGATGAATACGATGATGCTGATTGAGATGAACCGGCATTCCCTTGATTCTTTTGCTCAACCGCGCCTTGGCAATCAGACAATCCAATTCGGCTAACTGTTGGATGGTTGCCTGTATAGCCGTCACAGATTCCGCCACAGTCTCAGAAAGGTCTTGAAGAATTCGACGGGTCTCTTGTGCCACCTGCAGATCAGCAAACTTTATCGCATTATTGAGTTCGATCAGATCACGGGGTTCGATAAATACAGTGGCGCCACTGCTGGAAATATCATGGATAATGCCATCCACTTCATGCTGGCGCTCAGCCTTGACAGGAATGACATACCGATTCTCTCTCTCAGCAAAATAGTGGCCCTGCAGCCGTTCCTCATATTGTTGTGACGAGACCAGCTGCTCTAAACGTCGCCGTATGGTCTGACGAAGATGCTGACTTTTATGAGCGAATTGATGGAGGGCTGGACTGGCTGATTCGCGAAGCTGCCCTTGTGGATCAATGCAATGATCAATCGTCTGTTGTACCCGAGACAAGTCCTCAATCTTTAGTGCACGTGTACTCACAGTTGGACATGTTGCATCGTGCCCCTCTAACCACCGCTTCGTACTCTGGCTCATGGACAACGCAGTGGAAACATCCCTCAAATCGAGACCCTCTAACAATCCACCTTTCGCGGCGCGTCCCAAGAGTGGACGAATATCTGGAAAATTCACAGGTGCCAACACCGAATCACTGTCGAGCATCTGAACCATTTCATACGTCTCTTGTTGTTGCACGCGTGCGATGTCTATAGTTACCGCGAATGGGAGCACACAACACCGTTCGGCTCCCATGCTAGACGCAGCTTCCTTCGCCACGGCATGAAGTAACTGATGCCATTCCAACACGTGTTCTGTCTGTTGAGTCAGCGAGGATTGCATCATAAGAAGCAAAGTGTAAAAAGAAGAACGGTCCGATGCAACCATTCATTTTCGTG
>QIMB01000197.1 GCA_003233615.1 Nitrospirota bacterium | reverse complement strand
CGATTATCAGGATCGCTTGATCGCCCGACAAATCCTTCATCAATACGTTCCTGGGTCTGTTTCCTGAGGTTATTATTAAGACCCGCGATGACAATAATGAATTTGTATCCGGCATCCGCAGCTTTAGCAATCACGCTCAAATAGTTGGCAGTCTTTCCGGATTGAACATGACCGATAACCAGACCTCGCCGGTCCCATGACCCCTCGCTTGTCGGGTCCTGGAGATGGCCCAGAATTTTTGCCCCAACATCACTCAAAGACTGAACAAGAGTCGGATGCCAACACTCGGATTTGAGAAATCTTTCATAAGCATCCGAGTACGTCCATTGAATGTCATTCCGTTTGAATATCCACTCCTCATCGTGTCTGGCTTCAACATCCACAAGAGAAACGCCAGCACCCATACGGGTATCAACCGCAATCATGGCCTCTTCGATGATAGTTTTCAGATCGCCTTTGTAGTCGAACCCATCTGCCAGGAACTTTGCCTTCTCTTTCACAACCTTTAGGGTTGGAGCTTCATTCAATGTGGAAAGGGCTGCAATTAAAGCAACGGTAATATTCTTTTCTTTTTCAAACTGATTATTGTTCATTCAAACTCCTCCCGGATGAATTCTTCAGCAATATCCATGCAGTTTTCAAACAATCTTGTTGAGCGCATCACTTCCCGAAAATTGTCTTCATCCACTACTGATCCGTTCGATAAACTGTCTTTCAGGATGTTGAGTTGCCGAAGGACTTCTTTCCGATCAAGGTTCGGTTGGAGCATCTCGCGCGAATGGGTGGAAAAATCCGAATAGATCATTTCAATCGGCAAGGATGACGAAATCGAACCCAGTATAAATTCAAGCTTTGACCGTTGATCATCATCGAGGTTTTTCGAGAAAATCTGAAGCAGGGGGTGCTCACGATTAAGCGCATAGCGGATTCGACCCTGATCTGCATATCTTTCCCAGACGGGAGCCTTGTTTTCCTCGAAAAGTTTTTTCCCCCTCCCACGATGAACAACCGTGCTTCTGTTTGAAATTTGTGGAATAACCTGCCGCAATCTCTCGCGTACCGCACGAGGCGGGCGAGCGCGGGATTTCTTAATGTCGATTGCCCATGATTCATCAAGGGAATTCGGGAAGTCGATCTGTACTCGCGCAAACTTTGTGGATTCTCCTTTTGCGATCAACCTGAACCAGTCACCCCATACCATCAGACGCCCGCTGCGGTAAATGTAAGCTCCCTGATTCGATAGAAAGTCGCTCCGATCCTGGTAATAATCATATTCTCTGGCCGATAGTTTACTGTAATGAGGAAGAATATAGGGGGTCATCCGAACCGAAACGCCGTTAATCCGTACGATTTCTTCAGGCATTCTCTGCGTTGCTGAATTTTTCTCACAAAAAGGATCGAAAGGCTCCAGACCGCATCCGTTGAGGGATATTGAGAGTTTTTTGCGTCCTTTTACTTTGCCGGAAAGAAACTGATGAAACACCAGAGCCAGATGCTTCTCAACAATATCAAGCTTTTCATTGACTATCTCATCCCTTTTCTGTCCGGATTCATCCTCAAACAAGCGATCAAGTTCCCTCCAGATTACGACCGTACCCGAGTCCTGCAATCTGTCGATGTACGGGAGGCTCTTGATTTCAGTATCGTCCAGGATGGAAATCAGCCAGTCATCTTTCCGGGCGACGAGGTCAAGGTTCCACTCAGCGGCACACCGGACACCTTGTTGTGAACTGACTACGGTGAGCAGACGGCACTGAGAAAAAGACGCGGTCTTCAGGCCCAGACCAAACCGGCCGAGGTCATCAGGCGACCTGCTTTGCGTCGGGCTGACCGCACCGTGTCGCATAGCTGAAAGCAGCTTGTCAGCAGACATCCCTGTTCCGTTATCAATAATGGCAAGTGTCGGATGGTCTCTTGTCAGATCGAAGCATATATCTATTTCTGTTGCACTTGCGGAAATACTGTTATCAATAAGATCGGCTATTGCAGTCCCGAGTGAGTAGCCGAGATCACGCATGGACTCAAAGAGTGAAGAGGCGCTGGGTGTCAATTTATGTTCACGTGCCATTAATCTCCCTCCTTCAATTGGCGACGTAGATTCCCGAGGACATTCCCAGGATTTTTGTCCAGTTCGCATTCCCATACCGTAATTGTTCTCCACCCCAGAGCGACCAGCTCAGCCGTCTTTTGTTTATCACGCGCCACAGTATCCCTGAATTTGGTCTTCCAGAAATGGGTTCTGGTTTTTGGGGTGGTCGCCTTTGGACAACTTTCATGTCTGTGCCAATAGCACCCATTCACAAAAATCACGATGTGATATTTTGGGAATACAATGTCGGGCTTGCCCGGAAGTTTTCTGTCGTGGAGGCGAAAACGGTATCCGGCCCGATGCAGCATCGACCGTAGAAATATTTCCGGTCTCGTATCCTTCCCCCCGATGCGGGACATGTTCCAACTACGCTTTTCTTTAGTCAGTGTATCAACCAAGGCTCACCTGGTAATTTTTGCCTGCTTCAGAACATCAAAGACAATGTCTGCGACCTGCCTCGCAAGGAGGGGAGGAACTGCATTCCCGACTTGTTTGTACTGCTCCGTCCGAGGACCGCAAAAATAGTAATTGTCAGGAAAAGTTTGTATCCGTGCCGCCTCACGAACGGTCAGGCTCCTAGCCTGAGTGGGGTCAGGATGAATAAAATAATGACCATCCTTGCTAAGGTGGCAGGTAATTGTCGTCGATGCTTTGTCGGACATTTGAACCCGAAATCGGTCTGCGAAATTGTTGTGCTTCATTGAGCGGGAAACATTTCTGTGTTTGGGCAAAAGGTCTGTAGGGAAGTTTCGTAGTCGCGGGGAAACACCACGTACTTTGGCGTAGCTGGCGGCATAGACGTACCGGTGGAGATCCTTCTCCATGTGAGATTTTGTCACATGGTTGCATACTCCCCCGATACGGGGATCATGAAACCATTCACTGTTCCAGCGAATTGGCTTCCGTCTAGTTCTAATAAATTCCGCTCCTCTGTCCCTTTTTTTCGCGTTAAGGTTCGATAGAATCTTTATCATGAGTGGCCGAAGTTTCCTTCCGGCAAACCCCTCAAGATCCCCATTGCAAAACCACGGATCATTTTTTATCGAAGTAATTACAGAAACCCAGTTTTCTGTTGTATCTGCTTTCCTTGAAAGACCGCTCCTGAGAGACGGAAGGTCAGCAATCACATTACCAAGGCAGACTTCGTCTACTGGAGAAAGTTGTTTCGGCCTGACCCCGGTTATATCTTCCCTGACGCCAAGAATGATGACTCGATGCCTGGCTTGTGGAATACCATACCGCTCGGCTTCCATCAAGAAGGTCTTCTTTTTCCCGGATTGGTAAGCATCCGGTTCCACGAGAGAATATAGCCTGTATCCAAGCTCTTTACCTCTCTTTGGAGAGGTTCCTGATAACCGGTCTACAGCCGATGCGGGGGATGACAAATCCTCCAGCAGCCTCTCGAAGATGTGTTTGTTGTGGAGTCTGGCAGAGAGCAAACCTTTTACGTTCTCCATTACAAATACACAGGGTTGATGATCGGCAAGTATCTGGAGATACTCTATATACAAGGTGCTCCGTTGGTCAGTTTCCGGGGTGTACCCCGAATTTCCTTTGTTTCTTGACCTGCCGACGGTTGAGTAAGCCTGACATGGAGGCCCCCCGATCAGTACAAAATTCTTTCGTCTTTCAAGAGCATCTTCTATGAGGGAGCTGACATTTTCCCTAGGCCACTCTTTGTTCCCAAGCTCAATATGTTTTGCAATGGCATCTGCTTTCGCTGATTCTCCCGGGAAGGAATGATACAGATCCTCGCGTGACAACTCCCCTCTCAGGTGCTCGTAGTAGTCATCGGGGGCTTCTCCATCAGGAAACTCCCGGAAAAAGGATCTAAGTCGAAGGGTTTGCCAAGCGTGTTTGTCTTTCTCAATAGAAAGACAAACACGAAAAGGAATGCCATGTGCCGGAGTGCGCAGGCTGGAGAAGCCTTCCCCAAGTCCACCGGGACCCGCGAATATGTCTATGACAGGTATCATCAGTATTCTTTGCCACAGAGGTCAAGAGATCGAATCTACTCTTGGTATGTAGTATTTTAAACGATTTTACAGCAGACGAGTTTCCCTTATTCGCCTTTGTTGATTTCTGGTCAGAATCTACATCTTTTAGGGAAATTATTCAATTCACATTTCCACTAAGATCTAACAAATTTCGAGAATCTGTCCTAAACTTAGTTGAAATTGAGAAATGACCTCTGGGTCTGTATTGTGATCAGGGTCTATAGTATTAACCCGGCGAATAAAAAGGAGTACTATGCAACATAGGATATTTTTCTGTGTTGAAAATAACTTCTGACTCTAGCCGGTCTTTTTTGTAGTTTAATCATGTGTGATCGTACTTTTTTGACGAGATGGTCTTGAGTCCGAG
>QIMB01000236.1 GCA_003233615.1 Nitrospirota bacterium | reverse complement strand
CCCATGTCCTTTCTTAACACCATCTATTGGGTGGTCTGGAAAGACCTCATCAGCGAATGGCGGACACGAGAAACCATCTCCTCAATGTTGTTTTTTGCGCTCATCGTCATCCTTGTCTTTAGCTTCAGCTTTGCCATGGACCAAGACGCCGCGCGCCAGCTCATAGCCGGAATCATTTGGGTGGCTTTTACCTTTACGGGCATTATAGGCATCGGCAAATCCTTTACGTCAGAATTACAAAACGATTGCATGGAATCCCTGCAAATGAGTCCCGTGCCCAAGGGGGCCATTTATCTTGGAAAAGTCACAGCCAATTTCCTGTTTATGCTTGCCGTTGAAATACTGTTATTCCCATTGTTCGTCATTTTTTTCAACCTGGACGTCGTTGAAGGTCTCGGAACCCTGTTCATCATATTTGTTCTGGCCACATTAGGCTTATCTGCGGTTGGCACGCTCTTTTCTGCACTCACCGTGCAAATTCGAGCCAGGGAAGTCATGCTGCCCGTCTTACTTTTACCCTTAGCTGTTCCCGTCATGATCGCCGCCGTCGAATCTACACGTGGCACCCTCAATGGTGACCCCTATGAATTTTACTCTCAATGGCTGCACCTGCTGGCCATCTTTGACATCATTTTCACAGTCGTCTCCTTCTGGCTGTTCGAGTTCATTTTAGATTCATAATTAGCCAGCTCAACTACCCAAGATCTGTTATTCACGCATGGGGATGTTGGAAAAAGCCGCCAGCGGCGTTCTCGCCTTTTGCCGTGCTCACGTACGGGAATGTACACTCTGTGCTTCAAAAGGACTGCAACCTTGCTGGACGGTCTTTTTTGACCATCCCCTTGTCTACTGATGTCAATTATCCTAAAGACGGCAGTTGGGCACGGAAAAGCTGTGCAAGCAATTGATGTGTATAGGGAATGGACACATTGCGTGGGCACCATGTAGGTGATGAGTCAATTTTTACATGTCTTAGGCGCGTCAAGGTGTTGTGCAGACTTTCGTGATCCAACTGCCGTTTTTAGGATTATCTCTCCGGCATTACAGGCGATGAGAAGTGAAATATTCAACAGGATCACGCATTGAACCAATTCGGCCTTTCGCCCATCGGGTAGTCCGCTTTACAATGCTGAACAGCACTCTCTTGATATTTTGGAGGAAGAAGAATGTTATCTGTTGATTGGGAAGAAGCTGGAAAGCGAGTCAAGCAGGCGTTGGGGCTCTCACATGTGCCCATTGCTATCACATTTTCTCAAGAACCACCGGAAGATGTTCCATGCCATGAGGGAAAGATGCCAGAGCCAAGCTTGGATGGACACACGGGAAAAGTGACGGCTGGGTGTGTGTTCTGGATTCAATCTGAAGAGCGCACCTTCTTGACCAACGCTACTGATCATTTCAATTGTAGCATCGGGAGCGTGACACACGGACTACAGACGCTTGAAGAGGTCATGCAGAACGAGGATGTCCGTGGTCTTTTGGAGAGTGAATGGGTGACTCCCAAAGAAGCGATGGAACTGCCGGTCATCAAGACTCGGTACAAATTTATCACCTATGGCCCTATCTCCCAGACGAACATCGATCCCGATGTGATTCTCCTTCGGCTGAATGCCTATCAAGGAATGGTGCTCCATGATGCCTTTGGTGACATGCCGATCGTCGGGAAACCGCAATGCCATATTATTCCTCTGGCGAAAGAACACAACCAAATCGCGATGAGTACGGGATGCACTCTCAGCCGCATTCGCACGGGTATGTCCCCCGATGAGATGACCTGTGCTATCCCCGGGAGTCGATTCACGGAAGTGGTCGAAAAACTGGAGGCACGACGTGAGGCCAATGCCCGTGTTGCCAGTTATGCCAATGCTGATGGTCGTCGATTCACGAAGGGTCTGTAAAGAAGTACGTGGTACATGTAGACGCTGAGATTGAGGGTAGATTCGGTCGATCTGAATGAGAGAAACAGGAGGAATAGTTGTACTATTTTGAAGGTTTCTCGATTGAAGACCGGCCAAAGATGGCCTGAAGATACGATGTATACATGGACCATGTATTTCTTGACGGACCCTAAGAGCAAAGCCTCATACACTTTCCCAAGAAAAGAGACGTAGTGAGCAAGACTCCTTTACCGAAAAATATAGCCGGTAGTCCTCTTCAGCAACCTGGAGCCATCCTGCTCATTTCGTGTTATGAGTTGGGCCATCAGCCAATTGGCCTGGCGCAGCCGGTCGGGTTCCTTGAGCAGAAAGGCTATGCCCCATTCACGTTAGACTTGTCGGTGGAAAATTTTAATGCGCAGCGCGTTGAACAAGCGCGGGTGGTAGGTATTTCTGTCCCCATGCATACCGCACTCTCATTGGGGTGCCAGGTAGCCGAACGCATTCGAGAGACAAATCCCACCGCGCATATGTGTTTTTATGGGCTGTATGCCTCTCTCAATGCGGAGTATTTGCTTGAGCACCTAGCCGACTCCGTAATCGGTGGCGAATATGAAACCCCGTTCGTGAATCTCCTTGATGAACTGGCCAATTCTCAATTTGCTCAGAGCACATCCTATCGCACCTCCTCAGGCCTGGTGACACAGATAAAGGGTATAAGTTCTTCTGGCTCCGTTGTCCCACCTCTATTGAAGAAGATCGGTGGACCATCCCGCGCTTCAACAAAGGATACCTCTAATGAAGGAGGATTCCCTACTCCCACACGCACAGGGCTTCCCATCCTATCTGAATACGCACGGCTAAAATATCAGGGGCAGGAACATGTTGTGGGATATGTGGAAGCCAGTAGAGGCTGTCTTCATACCTGTTTGCACTGCCCCATTGTTCCGGTCTATCAGGGCCGGTTTTTTGTATTTCCGGCTCCGGTCGTGTTGGCAGATATTCGACAACAGGTGAAGGCTGGTGCGGTACATATCACTTTAGGTGACCCCGACTTTCTGAACGGGCCTGGCCATTCCCTGAGCATTGTTCGGGCCATGCATGAAGAATTCCCTCATCTCACCTTTGATTTCACCACCAAGATTGAGCATATCCTCAAACATCAATCGCTCTTCAAAGAATTCAGTCAACTGGGATGTCTGTTCGTGATTTCTGCGGTGGAGTCGTTTAGTGAAACCGTACTGTTGCATTTGGACAAAGGGCATACGCGCCAAGACATCCTCCTGGCACACGACATTCTGCAGTCTGTCGGGATCACCCTTCGTCCCTCACTGGTCGCGTTTACCCCATGGACCACTATAGAAGACTATGCGGAAATGTTTGATTTGGTAGAACAGCATGGGCTGATCGACTGTATCGATCCTGTGCAATATAGCGTACGCCTCTTGGTCCCTCCTGGCTCGGCCTTGTTGACACCACCGAAGACCCATCCAACACCGATGGCTCAATTTCTTGGCTCGCTGAACCAACAGAAATTTCAACATATCTGGTCACATCCAGACCCACGGATGGACTCCTTACAGAAGGCCGTGACAAAGGCCGTGGAAAACAGCACACAAGCGAAGGAAGATTCGGAATGCACCTTTTATCGGTTATGGAAATTGGTGTATGACACTGCCGGACTGACATTCTCTTCATTGAACAAAGCTGTGTCCATGAATCCTGATCGTGCGCGACCGCCCCGGATGACCGAACCCTGGTTTTGTTGTGCCGAGCCGACAACGGATCAATTCCATTCCATCGAATGCTCGTCCAAGATGTGAAACATCATGAGTAAAGAAGATCGTGCAACCCGACGCACGTCACCCATCGCATAAATCAGCGCGTATCAGCCGTACCAAGGAGTCACTCTTACATAACAGGGTTCTCAACCAATTCGTCATGCCCGCGAAGGCGGGCATCCAGAATAGCACGTAAACCCTGGATTCCCGTTTTCACGGGAATGACCTATGATGGGGAAAAGACATCTTTTTCTGTTTCCCTAACTACGGACTTTTTTATTACCCTTTACAACTTCTCCCATGGCACATCTCCTTCTTCTCCTTCCATCCATGAGTTACAAGGGTGAGGCATTTCTGGAGGCAGCCAACAAGGTCGGTGTATCCCTCACCGTGGCTGGGGACGCCCCACCAGATTTCCTGAAACAATCACCGGAAAGTTTCCTCACACTTGACCTCTACAGTCCTAGCACTGCTGTTCGTGCAGTTTTGGAATTTGCTAAAACCTCCCAGATTGATGTCGTACTCGGAGTAAACGATGGAACTGCCGTCTTAGCCTCGACCATCTCAGAAGCCTTAGGACTCTCTGCAAATTCTGTTGACTCCGTCCGTGCAGCCAGCAACAAACAGATGATGCGGAAACTATTGCAGAAAGCCGAGTTACCCTGTCCACGCTTTATCGTCGTTGGATATTGTCCCACAGGTCACCTTTCCCTGCGTACTCAAACCCCTCACCCTCTCAGGGAGCTGTGGTGTCATTCGTGCTGATGATCCAGAGAATTTCAAGAATGCCTTTATTCGAATTAGGCAACTGTTACTCACGTTTGCGAGACCGGAGCAAGAAATAGCTACTCGTCAAATTCTCATCGAGGACTTTATTCCTGGAATCGAAGTCGCGCTGGAGGGCTTACTCACAAAGAACACATTTCATACCCTAGCCATATTTGATAAACCGGATCCACTCGATGGTCCCTACTTTGAGGAAACGATCTATGTGACTCCCTCACGCCTTCCACCCGACACTCAAACACGAATGAGTGAGTCTCTGGCAAAAGCGGCGCTGGCCATTGGCCTCCAAGAAGGACCGGTCCATGGAGAGCTACGGATGAACGATCAAGACATATGGGTCATCGAGGTAGCCGCCCGAAGCATCGGAGGGAAATGTTCTCGAATGTTGGAGTTTGGGACAGGCAAGTCGTTAGAAGAACTGATCCTCATTCATGCTCTCGGCCAGGAACTTCCGTCTTTAGATCTGACGGCGGGTGCAGGCGGAGTCATGATGATTCCGATACCCCATGAAGGGGTTTTAGAAAGAGTTGAGGGACAAAGCGAGGCGCAGCAGGTGCCTGGCGTTGAGGAGCTCGTCATGACCGCAACACCAGGTGACCAGCTTATTCC
>QIMB01000271.1 GCA_003233615.1 Nitrospirota bacterium | reverse complement strand
CCCGGTAAGGTCAGAAAACATATTCAGACAAGCCGGGCATCTCTGGTTTCGACCTAAAAGGAACGGGAAAATGAAATATTCCCCACAACATTCTAATCCCTTCTCCCTCATACCCGACATTGGTCACCGGGAATCCATCCTGGCTTTTTAATCAATGACTGTTGAAAGGTGGAATGGTCAACGCCTTTTAAACCAACTATATTGTCCAAGCGATTATTGGCGTTGCCGGGTTTCGACACGGCGGCTGAGATCCTTTTCTTTCGGGAAAAGGACCCAAAACCATTGACGCCCAGTCTGGCCGCATTGGATGGGTCGGACGCCAGCCTCTGGAGCGCAGACCAACTCGCGACGCTCAAACAAGACCCGCGTAACAATACGAACGTCCGCCCCAGGGGCCAGCCAGAAGGCGTCGGATTATGGAGATCGGAAAAGTCGCTATCATGAATCCATCCATATCATCCGTCATCCCCGCCATTTGTGAGCAGAAATACATTTTTGATTCCGATCCACTCATCCATTAATTTTTATCTATACTTATTTCAAGGTGTTGGGTAGCATGGCAATGAATTCAAAAGGAAACAAAAAGGAATGCTGGAACAGCCCGTAAGGGCAATCCATAGAGGTAAAGAAAAATGAATCGCTATTCGATGATCAAAAGGTATAGCACAAGCATGCTCATCACCATACTTGCCATCCTTCACGCATGGGGCACAGGCTGAACTCAATCCGGTGGACATCACAGAATGGAAAGTGCCCTGGGAGCAGACACGACCCCGAGATCCGTATGTCGATCAGCAAAACCGAGTGTGGTTTGTCGGGCAAACGGGAGATTACATTGCAGCGCTGGATACTAAGGTCGGACAATTCCATCAATTCAAACTCGACCCTGGCACTGGTCCGCACAATCTGATTGTCGATAAGCAGGGATTTGTGTGGTATGCCGGTAATCGCGCGGCACATATAGGCAAACTCGAACCAGCCACAGGACACATCACCAAATATGTGATGCCTAATTCTTCTGCCGGCGATCCACACACCCTCGTGTTTGGAAAACCCAACAAAATCTGGTTTACCGTCCAACAAGGAAACTATGTCGGACAACTCGCCATGGATACAGGGAGTGTTCTCCTCACTCCACTCCTCACACAGCACGCACGCCCTTATGGCATCGTTGTAGATGCCACACACCAACCATGGTTCACCGAATTCGGCACGAATAAGCTCGGAACAATTGATTCTACGACGAAGTCAGTCAGAGAAATTTCACTGCCTCGTACAGAAGCACGACCGCGACGACTGGTCATCACTTCCGAGCAGGCCGTTTGGTATGTGGACTATGCGAAAGGGTATCTCGGGAAGGTCCTACCTACCACACTAAAGGTGAAAGAATGGCGGGTGCCTGGAGGCGAAGACGCAAGGCCCTACGGCATGACCGTCGACGATCAGGACCGTGTGTGGTTTGTCGAAACCGGCTCGTACCCGAACCGCCTCGTCGGATTCGACACCAAAATCCAAGAAGTCATCAGCATCACCAATATCCAAAGTGGAGGGGGATCCGTACGACATATGGTCTACCACCAACCCACGCAAACCATTTGGTTCGGCACCGATGCCAATACCATCGGCCGAGCCAAGATTCCATAACCATGCTTCTTCCTTTGAACAAGCTCCCTGCAGTCAACTCATCTCCTTAGTCCCGATAGCGATTGTCAGATTTCGAGTTACCTCTGAACACAACCTTGCATGAAAAAATGGAATGATGAGAACATTAATACCAAGAACAAGAATGCAACCAGCTAACCTCACTCCAAAGGAGTCGGGATGTTCATGAAACCATCTTGGATTTCATACAACTGGAGTGGTTCCTGCCTCCCAGCCTTGCTTGTGTCCTTGGCAATAACAGGCAGTCCATCGTTGAGCCTAGGAGAGACGGATCAGTCTTCGACTTCATCCAAGGCATCTTCCGCATTGGGGAAATTGGGAACCATTGAATTTCCCGCATCAGGGTCCACAGAAGCGCAGCCCCACTTTCTCCGGGGAGTCGCAGCCCTGCATTCCTTCTGGTATGAGGAAGCCATCGAGGCCTTTCGTCGATCAACCGCCATCGATCCAAATTTTGTGATGGGATACTGGGGCGAGGCCATGGCCCATAATCACCCTGTGTGGACTGAAGAAAATATTGAAGCGGCACAGGCTGCCATTCAAAATATTCCCGACAAGGCCTCCGTAACGGGAAGAGAAAGCCTGTATCTCCAAGCGGTCCAGACGTTATTCGGCGAAGGAAACAAGCTTGCCCGCGATCGGGCCTATGCGGCCCAAATGGAAAGCCTCGCCGGTGAATATCCGGAAGATCTGGAAGCCACCTGTTTCTATGCCCTGTCCCTGCTCGGGTTGGCCTCGCATTTTAATAAGGAACCTGACCTTCAGGAGAAATATCGCGTGCAGGCCGGTGCCCTAACCTTAGGGGTATATGGGGTCAATTCCAAGCACCCGTGCGCCGCGCATTATACGATCCATGCCTTTGACGATCCGATTCACGCCATTCTGGCCCTGCCGCAAGCCCGTCGGTATGCCCAAATCGCCCCGGAAGCCCATCATGCGCAACATATGCCCGCCCATATATTTCTCCAACTCGGGATGTGGGCCGAAGCGGCGGCCTCTAGCAAAGCCGGCTGGGAAAGTTCCCGGAGCTGGGTCAAGGACAAGGATTTACCGTTATCGCTCCAGGATTACCATAGCCTCTATTGGCTGCAGTATGCCTATCTCCAACAAGGCCGGTACAACGCCGCAGCAGCGCTAATATTGGATAAGCAACAGGATATGGGGCAATCCTCATCCAATGACCAATCACCAACCCGTGGCTATAACCGACAAGTCAACCGGCATTACGATCAGATGGTCGCCGCCTTTATTGTCGAAACGGAACGATGGGGTCAGGCCCGGCAGGCTTGGCAGGTCCAAGACATTCGCTTTGGTGACGAGTCGCCAGCGAAAGCCGCCTATGTTCGAGAATTTGCGGAGAGCATGGGCCAAATACGAAATCAGGCAACCGATCACCACAGATACCCCGGCTCAGCCTCGCCAGCCCCTGAGTCTTCCACGACATCGGGTGAATCGATCACGTCACAAATTTGGAATGTACAACTGGCCGCATTGAAACATCTCATAAACGGAGAGCTTTCCCAGGTCACAGAACGGCTCGATCAGGCCACTGTCCTAGAGGAATCCCTCCCGCCTCCTTCCGGCCCACCCGACCTCATCAAGCCGACCCACGAACTCTATGGCGAAGTCCTGCTGTTCATCGATCGGCCAAAGGAAGCGCAGCAACAATTCGAACGGGCACTCTTAAGGCATCCCAATCGGGCACGGTCACTCCTTGGCCTGGCACGAGCGGCAGCCCAATTTGGACATATCCAAGCGACTCGTCAAGCCTATAGCAACTTTCTGAACACCTGGAATCAGGCCGACCCCGACCTTCCCGAGTTACAGGAGGCGAAACAGTTTCTTCAAAACACTGCCTCGCAATAAAAATGTCTAACTAACTTTTGGCATTGCCGGGGTTCGTCCCAGCGGCCGAGCCACTTTTGTTGCGGCAAAAGTGACCAAAACCATTGACGCCCAGTCTAGCCACATCTGATGGGACGGACGCCAGCCTTAGGAGCGCGGACCAACTCGCGGAGCCTGTCCTGAGCCTAGCCGAAGGACTCAAACAAGGCCCACGTCACAATACGAGCGCCCAACCCAGGAGCCAGTCAGCAGCCGTCGGCCATGTCGAAAAGTGAGTGGTCGGAATGCTTCGGAAAATCTCCCTCATGTTGGAGAAACTTAGAACTGCCTTACAAAAGCCACTGAAGAGGCCCTCATTGACCTGTTGTCCACATCATGATTAAATAGGGACATTATTTTTACGATTTACGTACTCAATAAATAATGATAGAATGATTAAGAATTTTAAGGACAAAAAAACCGAAGAGTTCTTTGGTGGCAAAACAGTCAAACAGTTTTCAGGGTTCAAAAAGGCTGCCGAGCGAAAACTAACTATGCTGGATAGCGCCACCGAATTACGTGATTTGCTGGCTCCTCCAGCCAACCGGCTGGAAAAATTGAAAGGTGATCGGGCCGGACAACACAGCATTCGCATCAATGACCAGTGGCGGATTTGTTTTGTTTGGAAGCAAGACGGACCGTATGAAGTCGAAATCACCGATTATCACTAAGGAGATAGGAAAATGATTAAGAATGGCATGCGCCCGATTCATCCAGGAGAGATCTTACAGGAAGAGTTCTTACAACCTTCCGACCCACCGCTTAACGCCAACACCCTGTCCAAGGCGCTGGGTGTTCCGGCCAACCGTATTACAGCCATTCTCAAAGGACAGCGAGGGATCACCGGCGATACGGCGGTACGGCTTGGCACGTTTTTCAACACCTCCCCTGAATTCTGGATGAACCTGCAGAAGACCTATGAGCTACGCCTTGCCGAAAAGGCCCGGTAAGGTCAGAAAACATATTCAGACAAGCCGGGCATCTCTGGTTTCGACCTAAAAGGAACGGGAAAATGAAATATTCCCCACAACATCCTTAATCGGGGATCCATCTTCTCTCCGTCATCCCCGACATTCGTCATCGGGGATCCATCTTCTCCCCGTCCTCTCAACCCACGACATCCAAACTCTGCCATTCCCGACAAGTATCCAAGCGATTATTGGCGTTGCCGGGGTTCGGCCCGGCAGCCGAGCCACTTTATGTTTCGACAAAAGTGGCCAAAACCACAGACGCCCAGTCTGGCCACATTATGATGGGTCGGACGCCGCCTTAGGAAAGCGGCCCAACTCGCGGAGCCTGTCCTGAGCCTTGCCGAAGGGCTCAAACAAGGCCCGCTGAGTAATAGGGGCGTCCGCCCCAGGAGCCAGTCCGCAGGCGTCGGTAGGGGAAGGGAAGAAGAAATTTGAGATCTTTCAGGTTCTATAGCATTATGTGCCCAATCAATTCCCTACCCTATCATTCTCGAGCGTCGTTACCGGGAATTCATGTTTTAGTATTCCGCTATCAAGACATCCCTAACAGCGGATCAATTTTCTACTCTACCCCTATAAAATATAATCTGTACTTTCTTCTAGATCTTGAGTAGCATTGCTGAAAAATTCGATGAATCTCAAGATGCATGCTTCATAACTACTCAAGTTAGCAGAGATAAAACGAGCACAGGTTAAAAATTTAAGTTGAAAAAGAATGATTGAAAATACAATTATCCGCTTCTGTGTCAATTCGGGAAGAATCAGAAATTAGAGAAACGAAGATCTACCAGATTTCCACCATATTTTTATGAGAAGTCTCCACAAAAATTTTGAGGGAGCCAGGGGGAATAAATGCAAAAACTGATTATTGATCTAGAGTATTGCTATGGGATTAAGAAGCTTCAGACAGAGTTTGATTTTTCGCAAGATAGAACAATTGCTATCTATGCCGCCAATGGAGCTATGAAATCCTCACTTGCTGAGACGTTCAAAGATGTGGCTCAAGGCACTTTCCCTAAGGACCGTATCTTCCCGGCCCGAAAAACGAAAAGTAAAATCACGGATGAAAACGGTATAGATTTGCCTCCAGACCAAGTTGTTGTCATTCGACCCTATGACGAGGGCCTTGGCCATTCAGAGAAAACATCAACTCTTCTTGTAAACTCAGCATTGCGGAAGGAATACGAGACTCTTTTAGATGAAATTGATAAATCCAAAGAGACCTTCCTTAAGAGCATGAAGGTCCAATCCGGCTCGAAAAAGAACATAGAGAAGGTAATGTCAGGTTCTTTTACAAGTAGTGAAGATGAGTTTTTTATAGCTTTGATTCGAATCAAAGAGGAACTATTGAGTCAGACTGATGCACCATTTGCCACGTTGAGTTATGACAGAATTTTCGACGAAAAGGTATTAGCTTTTCTCAGTACGAAAGATTTCAAAACTGCCATCCAAGAATATATTACGAAGTACAACGAATTGCTCTCTGCCTCAATGTATTTTAAAAAAGGAATCTTCAACTACTACAACGCCGCCACAATTGCTAAAAGTCTTGCTGATAATGGCTTCTTTGACGCCAAGCACACAGTTAGTTTGAATGCTAGCACGAAAACTGAGATTACTACTCAGAGTGAGCTTGAAGAGCTGATAGCGAAGGAGAAGGATGGAATCTCAAAAAATGAAGCCTTAAAGAAAAAGTTTGCAGAGATAGAAAAGCAGCTCAACAAAAACGTCAACCTAAGGGAATTCCACGGTTACCTTCAAGAGAATGAGGGGCTACTTCCGAAGCTAGCAAACATCGAGAAATTTCGAGAAGAGATTTGGAAGTCTTATTTCAAAGTTCAAATCGACCTCTATAAGGATCTTGTTGATAAATATCAGGCTGCCGAAGAAAGAAAAAGACAAATTGAGGCCGTAGCTGCAAAAGAAAGAACTCAATGGGAATCTGTAATCCAGATTTTCAATGACAGGTTTTATGTCCCATTCAAACTGACAGCTAAGAACAGAACGGCAGTCATTCTGGGGCAGGAACCTCTTTTAATTCTGGGATTCACCTTCGAGGAAGGTGACGATAAGGCTACAATTGAGAAGAAGGATCTAATAAATGTATTAAGCACTGGCGAGAAGAAAGCACTCTACGTTCTCAGCATCATCTTTGAGGTTGAAGCTCGCAAGAAGTTGAAACAAGAAACGGTCTTTGTTGTGGACGATGTCGCGGACTCATTTGACTACAAGAATAAGTACGCCATCGTAGAGTACCTAAGGGATATTTCTGAACAGCCGCATTTCAGACAGATAATTTTGACCCACAATTTTGACTTTTTCCGAACGATAAACAGCAGGTTTGTTAAGTATAAGAATTGTCTAATGGCATTCAAGTCTAGCAAGGGGCTAACCTTGGATAAGGCAGCTGGCATCAAGAACATTTTCGTAAATGACTGGAAGCCAAATTTTTTTGAAGACCCTAAGAAGAAGATTGCCTCCATACCTTTTATACGAAACATCATCGAATATACCAAGGGTGATACAGACCCAGAGTTTCTGAAACTCACTTCATTGCTGCATTGTAAAACCGACTCCCCCGTCATTAAGCAGTCTGATCTTGATGATATTTTCAATTCTGTTTTTGGTGGAACCAATCATTCCGATGAAGGTGATAAAATAATGATGAAGGTTATTCACTATACTGCCCTTGAATGCCTTAATGCGGTGGAAGGGGTCAACTTCGAAAATAAGATTGTCTTGTCTATCGCAATCAGGACCGCTGCCGAATCTTTCATGATCAAGAAAATAAATGATACAGGGTTTGTTTCCAGTATTGATGCCAACCAAACTATCAGGCTTTTCGTGAAATACAAGGAGCTACATAGCTCAGAGCTTGATAAGATCAACACCTTACAGAGAGTAATGCTAATGACACCAGAAAGCATTCATTTAAATTCATTCATGTATGAACCCATATTGGATATGTCCGACGAACATCTAAAAAAACTGTATCAAGACGTTCTAGCTCTATCCTAAATATTCCGTTATTAGAATAGATACGATAAAGGGTCTAAGTGGGAGACTGAAAAGATGAAGAATACGGAATACGGGTCAAGTCTGTTATTGCACAATACTTGCCTCCATTGTCCAGTACTAAAAATTTAATGTTATGAACCTGAACTCTTCTCAGCTTTTATTTTTAAGGCCTCGTTCATTGATTGCAACATTGATGGGACGCCTTTATTTAGATGACTCCAAAATAGAGGCATGAGCATCCCACTGAACAATTCTTTATGAATTAACCGAGTGCCAGAACCCGTTTCTTCAAGTTCGAAGACTTTGTCATTGGTAAATAAAAATTCGGCCATCATTTTACCACGCCAACGAAAAAACTTCGGCTCTTCGAAATTTGTGATAATAGGCATATATTTCGGTCCGTCTTTGCCATCATCGCCACGCATAGTAATATTGAGCTCAGACCCAAGAGAAGCGACTCCACTTGCCTGATTGATGATTGGACTCCACTCCTTCCAGGTATCAAAATCAATGAGGATGCTCCACACTGTTGTTGGGGGAGCATTAATTTCTATTTCAGTTCGAATTTCTCGCATATTATTTCCTTGGGTCCACAAAATTAGGCAAGACGTTAAAATGAGAATAGAGATAATCCAAATCAACTTTTTCATCATGTTATCTGCATCTCCGTTATTTACCTACCTTGTTCGAGGGCAAAACCCCGTAAAAAATTGAAATACAAAATAAATCTGGATTCCCATCTTCGCGGGAATGACCAGCCTGAAAAATCAACAAATCTATGAGTTAACCAGAAAGGGGTCAAGCCTATTGTTGTTACATAATACACTCCTTAACTTCTTTTCTTCTCCACTGACCGATGCCTGCCGTCCGGCCTCATGAGTGGACGTTCTTATGAATCGGCGGACCCTGTTTGAGCAACGCGAGTTGGTCCGCCCTCCGCGAGTTCGCGTCCAACTCATCATATATGTGGTGGACGGGGCATCAATGGTTTGGGGTCATTTTGCCGAAACAAAAGGGCCTCGTCGCACGGGGACGAAACCCCGTGGAGTGATGCGATATGCGAAATATTCTAGCATCGTAACTACTCGATCAGCTTTCACCCTCATCCCAGCCTTCGTCCCTCTTCGGAACAAAGCCCTCAAGGGCGAGGCAAATTTGAATTTCTCCTGAAAGGTAAAGACTGGATTCCCGCCTCCGCGGGAATGACAGATGGGAGAGATTCTGCTTGGTTTTAGGCGAATCATGCGGTACATTAGACTGATGTGCTTTCCAGCCAGAGTACGGCCTTGGCCGTTCCGCTAGGGCATTAATCCTTCGTCATGGGCTCAGGAAGACAATCTGTTTATACGTTTATGACACCTCACATATCTGAGACACAGAAACACACCGCTCATGCGGCTTGGAACCTC
>QIMB01000297.1 GCA_003233615.1 Nitrospirota bacterium | reverse complement strand
CGATCGCGCAACCCTCGCAACACAATATCTCGATAACTCACCACACCAACTACGGTACGATTGTGCACTGCCGGCGCTAATGTCAGACCAAATCGCTCAAACAAACGGGCACAATACCGAATATCCATGTCCGGATCGACGGATATCACCGGTTTACTCATGATCTCATACACGTTGACCCGATCTGGGGCTTTATCAGCTCCTAAAACTTTTTTGGCAATATCAGCTAGCAACACGATTCCATATTCATCATCCTCATGCCGGCGGTCGACGATCAAGCATTCGGTCTCTAAATGCTGTGCCTGGCGTAAGGCATCGGCCACCGTTTCAATTCCGTGGATCACATCGAACTGCGTTTTCATGACATCTTTGACGCGGACCATTTCACCGTGTTTCATAGCTCTCCCTCCACCACATCTTTGAGTTTTGCCATTTGATGCACCACGCCTACGGCATCCTCGACATCAATCTGAAACGCAATTCCTGTTCCAGGCTTGACATCAAATTCGCCTATGGTCGCAATGGATTCCAATATTTCTCGTGCCAAATGTTCTTCCACGAGAAAAAAGATGACATCTCGATGAGTC
Organism: Nitrospirota bacterium; assembly: GCA_003233615.1. Lineage (GTDB taxonomy): Bacteria > Nitrospirota > Nitrospiria > Nitrospirales > UBA8639 > Nitrospira_E. Next base: position 3,872 of record QIMB01000297.1, on the reverse strand, counting down.
TCAAGATTGAGTCCCAAAAAAGTCTTTCGGACATCCACGCCTTCGCCATGTGCGCTCGTAATGACCGTGGCCCCGGTGGCCCCTTTCTTGCGCGCGGCTTTCATGACTGCATTGGTTTTGTCGTCTTGGACAAACGCACAAATCAATTTAAAATGCATAACATGTCTCCTCGACAAAAGTGTATTACGGTTTGGCCCACCAGGTAGAAATTTGTGCGTAGGCCAGTACGGTAATGATTGGAAACAAACTGGCAAAAGCAATTAACCCAAATCCATCAACCACAGGGTTGCGCCCTGGCACAGTACTCGCCAACCCCAACCCCAAAGCAGCTACTAAGGGAACTGTCACGATGGACGTTGTGACCCCACCGGAGTCATAGGCTAAAGGGATAATCATTCGAGGAGCAAAGAAGGTTTGAATAATCACGATCCCATATCCAACCATAATGTACCAATGTAAGGGACTCCCAGTAATAATGCGAAAGGATCCGAGTGCCACGCCCATCGCGACGCCAATCGCCACGGCAATGCGCAATCCCCATGCACCAATAACCCCGCCGGACACTTGCTGGGCTTTCAGCGCCACGGCTAACAACGACGGTTCAGCAATAGTTGTGGAAAAACCGATCGCCAGGGCAAACACATACACCCAATAGTACTGACTCCAGTCTACTCGTTTCATCGCGTGGCTTGTTTGTTGTAGTCCTGTAATAAACTCCGGAGCCGTTAATTGCTGGGCCATGAGTTTCCCTATTGGAAAGAAAGCCATTTCTAATCCTTGTAGAAAAAATGTCAGACCGACTAAGACATAGAAGAAGCCAAGCCCCACCCGACTTGGGTGAGCTATGGGTCGACGGATGACTAAGCTCTGAAAACCAACAATGATGCATGCGATAGGCAACACATCCGTAATCGTTGCAAAAAATGTCTGAAGAAGTTCCTGTCCCATATTGTTATCGAATCATCCCGTATGCCATCACAAATATTATGGGAGTTAACGAGGCAATGGCTATCAGTCCGAAGCCATCAATCATCGGATTGCGGCCTCGAATAGAAGAGGCCAGCCCCACCCCAAGAGCAGCGACCAGGGGAACCGTCACAGTTCCTGTCGTCACACCTCCTGAATCATAGGCAATCCCGATTATCTCCTGAGGCGCGAAGAAGGTCATGATAATCACTCCGAGATATCCTCCAATGATCAAGTACTGTATAGGCCAGCCGCGCACAATCCGTAAGACTCCTATGAAAATGGCACATCCAACGGATAACGCCACGGTCAAACGAAGACCAAATGCATAATCAGCACGTGCATGTTCCGTGGCATCAATGACCCCGCCCTCAGCCGCAACCCTCGCGGCCTCATGAGCCACGGCAATTAAGGCTGGCTCTGCCACCGTGGTGCCAAACCCCAGGGCAAAGGCGAACAGTAATAACCATGCCAAGCTCCCTTTTTTGGCAAACGCGTAAGCCAATGTTTCGCCAATAGGAAACAGCCCCATTTCCAATCCTTGTACAAACAACGTGAGTCCAATCAGGACAAAGAGGGAGCCAATCAGAATTTCCACAAGGTTGGGGAGAGGTTGTTGTAAGACGGCAAATTGGAAAAATCCAATTACCAACACAATAGGCAATAAATCATATATGCTGCCAACAAAGGTTTTAAGAAACGCTTTGAGCATGGAAAGAGAGACTGATCAGAAAAAGAAGGACAGCACGATGCAGCTATGTCAAAAATAACAGGGGACGGGCGTAAAGACAAAAGTTCGCTCAAAAAAGATGTGCATATTGGGTCTGTTGAACATTATCACTTCCATAGCCCACCCATATTCAATGAACACGAAAGGTGCAAAGAGGTTGTGCCATCCCCAACTTACCAGGGAGTACAGGAGAAGAAAGGCCTGGCTGTGGAAAGGATACCGGTTGGGGATTATGTAGGTTCAGGCCCTAAGGGTTCGCGCAACAATAACTTCTCAGAATTCGCGCACGGCTTTGTGTCAGATTGGGGCGATCTGAGGGAGCACAACCGCAGGCGTAGCAAGGTCTACGTTGAGGATTGTGCGAGTAAAGACCGTCCCAAGATGGCATGAAGAGGGGATGCGAATTCTGAGAAGTTATTGTTGCGCGAGCCCTAATCAGGACTACATTTTTGGGTCTTGAAATAACCAAGGCGCTTCTTGGGCACGCCGTGTTTCGTAGGCAGAAATGGCTGGTTCATGCTGTAGCGTCAAATCAATTCCATCTAAGCCCTTGAGCATGCAATCCTTGCGAAATGGATCAACGGTAAACGGATACTGTTCACCGTCAGGTAGTAGGACAACTTGTTGAATGAGATCCACTGTGACCTGATACGTGTCCTGACTCAAGACGCGATCAAACAGAACTTGTATTTCCTGGGACTGTAATGTCACCGGAAGAATACTATTTTGAAAGCAGTTATTATAAAAAATATCTGCGAAGCTCGGTGCCAGGATACAACGAATGCCATAGTCCAATAATGCCCAGGGGGCATGTTCCCTAGAAGATCCACAGCCAAAGTTTTCACGAGTGAGCAGAATCGTTGCATTCTGATATCGCTGTTGATTAGAGAAAAAAGCCGTGTCCGGCGTCCCATCCGGTCGTTGTCGCCAATCCGCAAACAATCCCTCCTTTAAACCGGTTCGCTGAATGGTTTTCAAATACTGTTTGGGGATAATTTGATCTGTATCGACATCGATACGGTCCAGGGGAGCAATGATTCCTGATAAGGTCGTAAATGCTTGCATGCTCTTCTCCACTATGTTGAATGCCATTGTCAGTCCGGAACGTTGTTGTCCCACACTGTATTCTATGCTAGAAATCTCGAATATCGACGAAATGTCCTGCGATGGCTGCCGCTGCTGCCATAGCGGGAGAAACCAAGTGTGTCCGTCCGCCCTTTCCCTGCCGTCCCTCAAAGTTTCGATTGCTGGTTGAGGCACATCGTTCACCTGGCGTCAGCACATCAGCATTCATCGCCAAACACATGCTGCATCCAGGCTCGCGCCATTCAAACCCGGCCTCTCGAAAAATCCGATCAAGCCCTTCCTGTTCCGCCTGCTGCTTCACGAGGCCCGAGCCTGGTACGACCATGGCCTTCACCGTTGCAGATACACGTTTGCCTTCAACAAGTTTCGCGGCTATCCGTAAATCCTCAATGCGGGAATTTGTGCAAGATCCTATAAATACTCTATCGATCTGAATATCACAGATTGGCGTACTGGGCTGAAGACCCATATAGTCCAAGGCACGTTGAGTCGCTGATCGAACCTTTTCATCGTCGATGTCAGCCGGGTTGGGAACGTTGCCATTCACATCCATGACCATGCCAGGATTGGTCCCCCACGTGACTTGAGGGGGAATCTCGTCACCACGCATTTCCACAACATGGTCAAAGGTCGCACCAGAATCAGTCCCGAGATCTAACCACGTCTTTCGAGCTTGTTCAAACATTTCTCCTTGAGGACTGAGGGGCCGCCCTTTGACATACTCCACTGTTTTCTCATCCGGGCTCACCAGGCCGGCCCGGGCCCCGGCTTCAATCGACATATTACAGAGTGTCATCCGACCTTCCATAGAAAATGAACGGATGATCGAGCCAGTATATTCCACAACCTGTCCAATGCCTCCACCAATGCCAATGCGTCCAATAATGGCCAAAATGACATCTTTAGGGGAACAGTAGTCAGATAAGGTGCCTTCCACGCGAATTTCCATGGTTTTGGGGCGTTTCTGAACCAAACATTGTGTCGCGAATACATGTTCAACCTCGGAGGTGCCAATCCCAAAGGCGAGGGCCCCGAATGCTCCATGTGTCGACGTATGGGAATCACCACACACAATAGTCATTCCGGGCAA
>QIMB01000012.1 GCA_003233615.1 Nitrospirota bacterium | reverse complement strand
ACAAACTGCGTAATAGTTCCAGACGATCACGCATTAAGGACAACCAAAGTGAATGCTCAATACCGTCATCGTAATGCTCGAAAGCATTGCCAGTATTATACGGCGGATCGATATAGATACACTTGACCTTTCCAGCAAACTCCTGCTCCAGCGCCTTAAGCGCCAGCAGGTTATCTCCAAAGATCAGCCGGTTATCGAAGATATCGTTCTCGCCGATACGGTGGGCCGCATGGTACGACCTCTCCGTGTCCTCAATCAAGATCCTCGGCTCCAGCTTAGGCCGAACATCCTTTCCAATCCAGGTTAACTCAAGTTTTGTTTTCTGTTTTGCCATTATTCAACTTGGCCTTGTTGCATATTTTATGACGGATTTCCTCTTGACTTCACCTGGCGAATCGGAGGTTTTTTAATGCCTACGTTGCATTTCGGGTTTCTTTTGATTCGATCAATCGTTAACTCGCTGTCAGCCATATATACAGTGACAAAGATGGCCTTCCCGGGTCCCGCCAACCGGATAACGACTACGTAATTCCGGGCGACAACCGCCACCCACTGCGTATGATCGTAACAGTTCCGTATAATGTTCCAAGCCCACATATAACTCCGTACTCTGGTCCTGCAATGCCGCCTTGATCCAGTCGATTCGTTCCGCAGCGTAGTTCCAAGGACTGATCTTTTATCCGGATTCGCTATGTACTTTCGAAAAAACAATACTCAAAACAATCCTTGTGAAACCGTACACGAATATTGTCAAAGGTTGTGCCAGAGCCATGGAAGCTTATCTATTTTTCCTCAACACGCTTACCCAAATCTCTTTCAAATGCTGGACGGCTTATACATGCGGCATACTGCGCGAGCAGTGCTGTAGCTCTTGAACGACATAAACGCTTTATCCTCTGACAATTGAATTCAATTTTCTTTGATCCATCAGTATGACTAAATGTAGCCTTGAAAATACTGTCGTTTAAAAGCGCAGAAGAAATTATATTTAAAATACCTTGGGGTAGCGTTTTAATCTTCTTCTTATCGCTTCCGCACTTACATAATGATTCATACTTTCTCATGATTTGTTCCATTTCACGCTTTGGCCGTTCGAATCGACGTTGCCATGCAGGTGTTAAGCCTTTCGGACACGATGCGCCAAAATTAAGTACAGCCCTACCATCTTCATTGTAAACGCACAAATCGAGCATACACAGTTTCACAGGGTGCATCTGTCGCAATTTCACAAAATAACGTTGTCTTGGATCATCACCGAAATACGGCAACTCTTCGGTGTAAGGCTTTCGTTCATTACTCATAACAATCTCAGCAAGCATCACTTCTTTGATATCGGGATATCGCTTACCGTCCGATCTCACCATTAGATCACAAGGCTGCCCAAGCAGGATAAAAGATTTTGAACTACCACTGCCGGTCTTCTTGAAAATATCCCCAATATCTATCGGAAGATGCAACTTATTGACATAATCACCGGGGTCATACATCTCTTCCTGCTGAATCTTCCAAGTAGTAATGGCTGGAGATGACTCGGAATCTGTTGGAATGTTGCTCACTAAACGCAAATAAGAGGCTATTTTTTCAAGTTCTTCCGTACTACTCGCCCTTCTTCTCGCTTCTGCCCTATGGAAAATTCCAAATAGACGAAAGAGCATATCCGGTTCCCACATACCTTCTGCGCGAGCAGCCCGACACACAATGTGTTCAAAGTCGAAAACTGTAATCTTGCCGACTTGTTCCTTAGCGTAATCAGTGGCTTGATGTAGGATATCGGCTGTTTTCTCCTTCAACAGTTTGCAGGATGGAGACAAGGTTACCAATTTCAACATTTGAGCAAAGCCAAGTGGGTCCTGACTGAGACAATTTTTTGCAATAAGGACAAAACGATCTTTATTGACGCCATGCTGTTGCGATTGCTCCTCCCATGCTTCTTGCTGAGTGTCGATGGTTGCCGTGTGCGTAAGGAGCCCACAGAACAAATCATCAGCAGCATCTGATGCCAGAACATTACTTATCAGAGCCATACCCCCTGTCGTGCTCCCTCCCTCCATCGATAGGTCCTGATCAAACAAGATGAGAGTCTTAGTCGTTTTCGAAGAATCGAGTATCCCCTTTTGCTTTTCATTCCATTGACTAAAAGAAAGAGGAACTAACTTATCCTTCCCAATAAGTTCTTTCAGAATGGAAGCAGTGCCAGAATCGTCTGTATCTTCAGGATTTTTCATGCTGGCCATTGCAAGAATCTGTTCTGACAGAATTCGTTGCTTTTCGGATTCGAGTTCACCCCATGCTCGCCTAAACCTCTCGTTCCTGATCTCTTCGGGAAGATCACCAGTTATATCTTCGTCTATTGCAGATGAAATGCGCTTCAGTTCATCCGGAGAAAGTTCTGCGAGGACAGGCAGGATATCTTCAAGTGTCTGAGCATAGACATCGTCGACACAGATTACTTGACTAATTCCCATTGTATGCAACAGTTTACTAACTGCTTCTCTTGCTTTGGCGGTAGTTGATAGACTATTCATTAATCACCCCTCGCAAATCCATCTGGAATTTGTAAAGCCGTTTTGATTTGTTACGTTCCGGTACCACTCCTATGTGACAGCCTTCGGAATCAAGCAGTTGCTTGACAATAAACAGGCCTAACCCTCGTCCTTGTCCGCGACCTTTCATGGAAATGAACGGTTCAAATAACGTTTGTTCTACCACTGGGTCTATACCCCGGCCATTATCCCAGATACGAATAAACGGGCCGTCAATTTCGAAGGTAATCTCTCCAGCTTTAATTCGCCCGTGCTTCAAATCCTCTTTCAACCAATACTCACTATTCAGCATAAAGTTGTCGATGATTTGAGACAGCTTGCCTCTGTTTATACGAATCATCATGGGTTTGTTTTTAGTAATGCTCCGTATAGAAATGTTGTTTTTCTGTAAACGCTCTCTATAAAACGATCCCAGTTCCATAAGAAAATTTTCTAATACGATATCATCCCGTTTCTCCCGCACATATCGTAGCGATGGAGAAAGGAAGGAAATCTGCTTTCGGAGTGTCATTACCGCTGAATGAACATATTCAATAAAAGCCAAGACTATTCGGTCCGAAATACCCTTATTGCGTAGGCGTGTCTGCGCAGATTTTGCACGATTAGCTAATGTGTCAGCTATGTTGAAAACTTCATGTGACAGAGCCTCTGCCGTCAGACCAAGTGCGACCGTTTCATACATGTCATCGACTTGCTGGCGAAGACTATTGACTCGGTCTTCAAGAACTTGCCCCATTCCTTTCAGTTCTCCCAATTCGTGGAGATATCCTTCAATACGTGGAATAACCTCCTTAGCATCCTTTATAAGGGGGGCCAGAGACGCAAATGCTTCTTCAACCTGACTCTTAAGAGCTGGGGTAACTTGTGTGGCAACGGAAAGTTTGTTCATTACGGCTTTCGATTTCTGAAAACTTACTTCAAGCTGAGTTCGAAACGTTTCCAGGGAACGATGGTGTGACGCAGCTTCGGCGAGTCCCTTTTTTATAGTATGTGATATGTCTTCAACATCTTTCCGAGAATCCAGACATGCGAGTTCTTCATTACGCTTTTTCTTAAAGTCCGACCATGACCGCCTAAAAAACTCTTGTGCTTTTTCGGTAAATCGCTCGAATTCCTGCAAGAGTTCGTAGAAGTTGCGATAGTAGGGTGTGTCTTTGAACCCTTCGCGGTCTGTTGTCTCCTCAAGCTCCATGTTATCCCGAGCAGATAAGGCAATAAATCCGAGAGTGTTATCGGGCTTAAGTCCATAGTATGATGGCGCAGAAGTCCACTGAGCACCAAGCTTGAGCCAATCGCGATCAACACGTATTGCGAACCCATCACGATACACACGTATCCCGCTAAGGTCTTTGATATGCCGCCTGTACTCATTTAAGGCATTGAATACGCTCTGCTGCCTAAAAGAAGTCACTCCAAGATCGAAAGAGTCAATCTCGCCACAGAATGGACCTGGATTAGCTAACTCTTTTGGATTGTTGGGATGAGGTTCCAGCTTATCCAAGTCTTCAAAATGTCGTTTATAACTAAACTCTACAAACCATTTCTTTGAGCTTGTTCTAACAAGATTATACGACTGTGCCAACTTATGGGATATCAGGAATTCGAAGAAGCGCTGCCCATCGTCGGATTCTGCCAAGAGAGCAAACTCCTCGGCATCCGATGGTCTATCGGGGCGAAAGAAGTCGAGTCTGGCTCTACCAGAAATCGTAAAATCGTTGCCGTCAAATTTCAGCGAATATCGTATTGGGGCAAGATCTCTAACCTTGTCAGTAACTTCTATAAGCTCAAGTGATTTTCCGTCAACCTCGACATAAACCATGAAATCGCGTATCTGCTTATATGGGGAGATTATATGGGGAGATCATTCGAGATAACTCTTGTTCCAATCTTTTCAGCGACTGTTGACCTCTCCAAGTCTCTATTTCATGAAGATTGGAGATTACGACCTTAGTTCCATGCTTCTTCAATTGAGATGTTTTTTCAAAGCGAATATCGACTTCTTTTAGTGATGGCGCTGTTGCAAAGTCAAGCCATGAAAACGCGAGGTGATAGGTGGGACCTTCTTCCGCTTTTGTAAATATATCAAGGTTCTCTCCAAGGCGTTGAATACCTAAACGGCCTAACCCTTTATCCCCAAGGGGCGTCCTGCCTCTTGGCGTTGTCCTTTTTGCTTGTTTTAGCGTGAGTTTGGTGCGATTTGAAATAAGCAACCACCCGGCCTTAATTGTTTTTTCATCCATGCCAAACCCATCGTCTTCTACAATAATCCGGCCGTTATGGGCTGGATAGATAGCTCCGGGAACTTTTTGATTATTCTCGGTGTTGATGGTGATCTTGGCATAGGTTGCATCTGCGTCATAGCAATTCTTAATGAGTTCTATGAGTGCTTGTACGGTATCACTTATCAGGCTTTCCCCAAGTTGGTAAACCACGGAGGGATGCACATCAAAATGTAGTCTGTTAGTGTTTGCCACGTCACACCGCCTTTCGCATTACGAGTATTGTCTCTGCCCGCATCGTTTCGGCAATGTTATTTCTGATAGCCATCCTTTTAGATGGGATGCGGCGTTTAAGTTGTGTCAGCAAAACAGTACCTTCGCACTCAAGCATCTCAGTCAGTATTGCATCGAGAGGTACCGATTTGCCTGCAACATGCCTATTCCCCAAAGTCCAAAACATAAGACCACCAGGTTGCAATCTCTCAAGAATTGGAGCCAGACATCGGTTTAGATCTCGGAAAAATGCCGTAACCTTTTTCGCGCGATCTGAAGGCTCAAGTGAAAGCTGTTTGAGCAATCTACCGAAAGATTGAGAGCGCTCGGACAGATAGGATTCATCATCTTTATTGATACGCTGCTTTCCCCCTAAGCTTCGATAATCTATTTCGTGAGTGGATCTTAGATATTGCGTGATATCGTTGCAGTCAATATCGGAAGGATCAATCCACTGAAGAGGCAGATATGAGTACTGTCCATATGGAACGGTTGTGACATTATCGCCATAAGGGGGTGAAGTAATTACAATGTCAAAACGCTTCCCATTACTGAACTTTAACTCGCTGGTATCTCCAAGATAGAGTTCAATATTCTTAGTATAATGACCCCTATTCAGATATCCGTTTGAATTCAAACATTCAGATTGTGTTTTCATGTGATCGAGATTACGTTCAACAACCCGCTGGAATTGTAGAATGGGATCAAGAGATCGTGTCACTATCTCGGAAAGTGGTCGGGTGTGTAGCTTGAAGGTTGATGTCCTAGAGTTACTAGTTACGCGAGCTGTTTCAGCAAGAGCAATCCAAAAAAAGCTTCGGGCCCAAATGGCCATCTCATGCATGATTGCGCGTCGAATTTTGGAGAGGGCGATTTGGACATCATCGCGGAACCACTTGTCTCGACCGGCAAAATCTATCTCGATTCGTGAATCCATGTCTGTCTTGATCCGATCAAGCAAACAATGCACTTTATCAGCCAGAGCCTTATGGAAAAATGGACCAGCTTTAGTACGACAAAGCAATATGGCCAAAGGGTTAATATCGCATCCTGCGAAACTCAGCCCCATCAACATGCTTTCAGTCAGGATTGTGCCGGAACCAGCAAAAGGATCAAAAACCCATTCGATGTCAGGATGCACAGCGCATGCTTCGGCAAGGATGGCCCTGGCCATCTGTGGCACCATCATGGCCGGATATTGAAAAAAACCATGGCCATGTTCGCGACGCGAATTCCCTTTAAACGACCAGTAATCTCGGTCATATACCGCTAACCGTTCAAGTCGTTCTTTTATCTCACGATTAAGCTTCTCAGATGCCGTGATCATTAATAATCCTCAATAATTCCATCCAAATACGTCAAACAAAGTCGATTTCCCAGCGCCGTTCGCACCGACAACCACGCACATCCGCGGAATATCACGTATGGTGATATCTTTGAAAGCCTTGAAGTTTTTAAGGCGTAAGCTTTCAATCTTAA
>QIMB01000189.1 GCA_003233615.1 Nitrospirota bacterium | reverse complement strand
TGGGTAATCTCCTACATGATTCAATTTCACCATGTGTGTAAAGAATATCGGCGTAGCTCCATGCCTGTGATTGCCTTGCGTGATCTGTCTATGGATATTCCACGAGGTGAGTTTTGTGCGCTCATGGGGCCTAGTGGTAGTGGAAAAAGTACGTTGTTACATTTAGTGGCGGGATTGGATTGGCTCACATCTGGAGAGATCTTGTTAGACGGGTGTTCATGTGTCGCATTTAGTGATCGTGAATGGACGCATTGGCGTCGTGAAAAAATCGGGATGGTCTTCCAGGCCTTTCATCTCATTCCTGGACTCACGATTGAGGAGAATGTCGCGTTGCCGTTACGCTTACGAGGGGATTCTTTCACCTCCGTGCGTGCAGAAGCGGTGGAGATGTTGAAAAAAGTTGGCATGAGTCATCGACTCGGGCATCGCTCTCATGAATTGTCAGGAGGCGAGCAGCAGCGTGTCGCGATTGCCAGGGCGTTTGTCCATCGTCCACGATTGATTCTGGCTGATGAACCGACGGGAAATCTCGATGGGCCGACTGGCGAGACCATCGTGTCATTGCTACGCGAATGCGCCCACGAGTTTGGGCAAACGGTTCTGCTTGCCACACATTCGTCAACTGCGGCACAGACGGCCGATCGTGTCCTGACTCTTCGAGACGGACAACTGGAGTAAAACATGATAGATCTTTCAACAGTTATTGCCGGTGTGTCATTTCCTGTGGGACTTATGAATGCGTCGGGGGCTTTGTGTGTGACACAGGATGAATTAGAAGCCTTAGGGAAAGCGGATGCTGGTGCGATTGTCACGAAGTCAATGACACCGTTGGCACGTGAGGGCAATCCTCACCCCCGGTATGTGGCGATTGATGGGGGATCGATCAATTCCATGGGCCTGCCGAATCTAGGATATCCAGCGTATGCGAAGCTTATTCCGGAGCTGAAGTGTTTTAGAAAGCCAGTGATTGCCAGCTTAGCCGGCCTACATCCTGATGATTTTCTGGAGGGAGCAAAGGCCTTACATGTCGCGGGGCCGGACTTAGTCGAAGTCAATTTGTCCTGCCCCAATATTCCTGGAAAGCCACAAATTGGCTATGATTTTGAAGAAACCGAGCATCTGTTGCGAGCCTTGCGAGATATTTTTTCGATTCCCTTTGGCGTTAAACTGCCTCCGTATTTCGATCCCATTCACCATCAAAAAATTGCGGATGTTCTGGAACGGATTGGCGTGGCCTTTGTCACCGTGATTAATTCTGTGGGCAATACCTTAGTGGTGGATCCTGAAAAGGAACAGGTGGTGATAAAGCCCAAAGGGGGATTTGGCGGGCTGGGGGGACGAATCATTAAGCCGGTGGCGTTGGCCAATGTACGAGCCTTTTGGAAGATTTGGGGAGATCAGATTCCTATTATTGGCACGGGTGGTGTCGAAAACGGAATTGACATTTTCGAGCATGTTCTCTGTGGAGCTTCAGCCGTTCAGGTTGGAACAATCCTGGTGGAAGAAGGCGTTGGGGTGTTTACTCGCCTTGCGCGGGAATTGACCGAGTGTCTGGAGCGAAAAGGCTATCCGTCATTAATGGCTTGTCGAGGAAAACTACAGGAGATGGAGTAAGGGTTTGCAAAAGAATAACTTCACAGCATTCGCGCCCAGATTTAGGACAGATTGGGTCGATCTGAGGGAGCACAATCGCAAGTGTAGCAAGGCCTACGTTGAGGATTGCGTGAGTGAAGAGCGGCCTAAGATGTTCTGGAGGTGGAATGCGATAATGGGAAGTTATTCTTTCGCGAGCCCTAAGAAGAAATGCTGGACACGAGATGAAAATTAGACTTTGGTGAGTGAAGGCCCCTGAGGAATAATCTTCAGGGTAATAGCTTGACGGAGCAATTGGGCAACATTCCGAACACGCAAACGACGCATGAGGTTAAACCGATGAACTTCCACCGTGCGTACACTAATGTCTAATCGTTGCCCGATTTCCCGGTTCGTACAGCCTTGAGCGACCAGGCGAAGGATTTCTTTTTGCCGGGTGGTCAAGGTGTGGCCCGGGTTCCCGGCTTCGGGAACGGTTTCAGATGAGCCCTGTTCTTGAGTGTTGTCTTTGGGCATCTCGCCTTTATTCCCCACGCATTTTTGTATTGTTATTTTAACATAGGCCTCACTTCGGGGACAACCGACTCCATGCTCAGAATTTTCATTCTTCTCGTCACTGAACACCTACGCCATCGACCATTTAGAGCATGTTTAACACTCATTGGGGTGGCGATTGGTGTGTCTGCCTGGCTTGCGATTCGAATGGTCAATGGTGAAGTGTACCAATCGTTTGAACAATCCGTGGAATCCGTGGTTGGAGAAGCTTCGGTCACTGTTTCCGGTAGTGCCGATGGCATGGATGAGAAGATCATGAGGCGAATCTACGGACATCCCGGTGTGTTGTCTGCCAGTCCCGTTCTCAAGATTGAAGGCGAAATTCAGACTGGAGTGATGTCGGGCAGTTCTCTTCTGATTTGGGGAATGGATCTTGTGGAACAAGGAAAATATTGGGAGACGAATGGTGCAATCGATGTGTTTCAACAAGATGACTGGGAGCAGTTTTTCTCCCCGACAACGGTTTTTCTACAGGAAGAATTCGCTAAGAAGATTGGTGTGCGTCAGGGCCAAACTCTCTCGGTGAAGGTCAAGGGAGATGTGTATGACTTGGTTGTTGGAAAGGAGCTGAAATCTTTCGGTTTACAAGGGGGTGTGCAACAGCAGGTGGTTATGGACATTGCTGCTGCTCAATGGCTGTTTGGCCTGGTGGGGCGGCTTCATCATGTGGCCATTATTACGGAACCTGCTATCGCGGTTTCTCCATTCATTCAAGAGCTGCAATCGATTCTGCCCAAGAACATTCAAGTGAACCACTCTTCCCGGCGGAATAGGCACGTGGAGTCCATGTTGCGGGCGTTTCAGATGAATTTGACGATGCTCAGTGGGATTAGTTTATTGGTTGGGATCTTTCTCGTGTACAACGCCATGGCGTTTTCCGTTGTTCATCATCGAGGAGAGATTGGGATCCTCCGGTCGCTTGGGATGGAGAGGAAATCAATCACGACACTGTTCTTACTCGAAGCAAGTATGTTGGGCCTTGCTGGGGGGCTCTTGGGGTGTTGGTTGGGTGTCGTATTGGCACAATGGTTGACGGTCGTGATTGGTCAGAATATTGGTGAGTTATATGGTATGACCTCGCTGGTAGCCGTGCCAATTTCCTTTCACGTCTTCGTGGAAGCCGTGTGTCTAGGTGTAAGTGTCTCACTCATAGGCGCTCTTCGACCGGCGTGGGAGGCAAGTAGGATGGCTCCGGTTCAAGCCCTTGCGGGTGGACAATCTCACGTTGCAGACGATCAAGATGCGCACGGATCGAAGTGGGTGGTGATGGGGGCACTACTTGGAGCTGGAGTGTTGAGCTTTATGCCATCGGTTCATGGCGTTCCTGTTGGAGGTTATGCAGCGGCCTTTTGCTTATTGTTGGGAGGTGCAGCGGCTGGGCCCATTCTGTCTCAAGGGTTTAGCCGATGGAGCCGACACAGGCTGGGGAATCGGATCGGTCTTTTACCTGTTCTTGCCGCGGAACAGATAGGGCGCAATCCACATAGGACAAGCGTGACGATGGCGGCCATTGTTGTGGGGCTGGCTATACTGGTGGGTGTGGGCATCATGATTCAGAGTTTTCGGCAGACCGTGGAATTGTGGATTGAGCAAACGATGATGGCCGATATTATTATTGCGCCTACGTCTTGGCTGGGAGAGCAAGAGGCTTCTGCGACGAATCAAGGAATGTCACGTGCATTAGTACAAGAAGTCTTAGAAATTCCTGGAATTGAGGCCGTCGATCCCTATTTGGAAACGAGTGTGGAAACAGCAGGGCACGCGGTGGTTCTGGTCTCAAGAGATGTGCGTCTTCATGCTGAACGTAGTCAGTATGTATTTTTGCAAGGGGAATCTTCCGAGGTATTAGCTCAAGTCGTTGATGATCACGGTGTGATTATTTCTGAAGTGTTGGCCACACGTTTAGGGGTGGGGGCGGGGCACCAATTGCCATTACAGACACGAACAGGCACAGAACTATTTCCCATCAAAGGGGTGTTTTATGATTATGCCACTGATGGCGGGAAAGTCGTCATTGACCAGGAACTTTTTAAAGATAAATGGGGTGAGCACGATGCGACCGTTTTTGCGATCTATCTCAAGAAGGGGCATGCACTTTCAGTGGTCCGCGAAGACATTGAACAATTGATAGGACGTCATAGGCCGATTGTCACAATCAGCAATGGCGAACTGAAGCAGGAGATCCTTGATATTTTTGATCGCACATTCCGTGTGACCTATGTCTTAGAATTCATTGCCTTGAGTGTCGCCGTGTTGGGCATTATGAATACGCTTCTGACAGCCATTCTTGAACGTCGGCGGGAACTGGCGACTCTCCGAGCCATCGGTGCGAGTGGCCG
>QIMB01000471.1 GCA_003233615.1 Nitrospirota bacterium | reverse complement strand
AGATCAGGATAAGCTGTATTTTGTGCTGGAAGGGCGAGGGACCTTTCAGGTTGGGTCGGACAGCCAGATCTTAGAAGAAGGGCAGGGAACCATGGCTCCTGCAGGTGAGGAACATGGTGTGACCAATCATACTGACAAACGACTTCGGGTGTTGGTGTTTATGGCTCCCAATCCTGGGTGAAGACGGTCTGTTGCATCATGATGTGTTGGGGTCGCAACGGGCGGAGAAATATTGTGCCTCTCCGCCCGTTGGATAGGAGCGAGCGATCTTAGAAGGTCGGATTCATCGCATTGAATGTGTCGGTGTTTTCATCTCCAGTGACGGTGAGGACACCAACGGCGCCCTTCGCGACACGAAAAATACTATGGTCCACTAATAAATAGGCCCCTGGCACATCAACTTTGAATTCGACAATGGCCGCGCCCGCTGAAGGAATAAGCGTGGTTTGTACATTTTTGTTGACGGTTCCGCCAATCGCACCTTCCACATACACGGTATCAAAAATTTCACCGATGATGTGAAATGAGGATATGCCATTGGGTCCGATATTGCCCACAAAGAGTCGTACTGTTTCTCCAACCTTGGCTGTGAGTTCTTCACCCATTAACGCGCCAGCCTTGCCATTAAACACCACATGATCAGGCTTTTCGGCTAAGCCTTTTTCCATGGATAATTCCATGATGCCTTTTTCAGAACTAGGCATTGTGAAAAATTCGCTTTCAAGAATGGCATATTCACGGTCCACGGCAGGCAAGCCTTGTTTTGGATCAACAAGAATCAATCCATACATGCCATTGGCGATGTGGGCAGGAATGTTCGGCACTGGTGACGCACAATGGTAGATATATAAACCAGGGCTCAAGGCTGTAAAGGAAAAGACGCCTTCTTGCCCCGGGGCCGCTAAATTTGCTCCGGCTCCACCGCCAGGACCGTTGACGGCATGCAAATCCATATTGTGTGGGAATTTGTTGTCTGCATGATTTTTCAAATGTATTTGGACGTTATCACCTTCGCGGACGCGAATCATGGGACCAGGTACGGTCCCGTTAAAACTCCAAAATTTATATTGCACTCCATCGGCTAAGGTCCCGACATATTCTTTCGCTTCAACCTTCACCACCACCTTTGCAGGCTGAGTTCTGGTGATGGGGGCGGGGACTTCAGGCAAAGTGGTGAGTGTAGCTTGCACGGTTGGCATCCCCCATGCTGCAGAAGCAGGTCCAAAGCATGTGATAGCCAGGAACAAGGCTGAGGTCAATGTTCCTCTGAATTCGTTCTTAGTCATCATGAACGGTTTTCTCCTTTTACGTACTGTGTGCTGTTAAAAAACGCTATATTTGCCTACTGAAGCAGTATCATTGAGCAAATAGTCAGGAAAAACAATGATATAGATCATCAAATGAAAAAAATATCGGAAGTTTTGAGATCATACAGAAATTATGCTTCGAGCCCTTCAACGTCGCTCAGATCCTAAAAGACTTCATTACTCATCTTGTCATCCAGAGCCCTTCGGCAAACTCAGGGCAGGCTCCGCTCCGGCGGAGTCGAAGGATCTAGCCTTCCTCGTCCAACCAGACTATGACTCAGCCAGATACTTTGCGCTGCTTAACAATATGCGTGACTGAATATCCTTGAGGAAACTGTATGGGAAGAACCATAGTTGTCGTATGATCCGAGTTTGGTGCGTGCAAGGAAGAGAGGAGAGGGGGAGTGTGGATGACGTGAGGTGTGGTTAGGACTTGAGTGGGGATGCCTTGAACAAAATCGTAACAAAATTTGGATCAGATTTGGACGGAACGAGTGAGGAAACACCGAGGCATAGAAGACCTATGGTGAGGCTTTTTCGATTGAGACGCATTCAAAGACGGCCTGAAGGTTGGTTGCGAATGTACAAGGTATCTTCACTCAAGTCCTTAGGGCATGGCGTGAGGAGCCATTTCTTGAAGGCGCGGGAGATGAAGAATGACAAGTTTTTTCCCATGACCTGCAATGATGTGATCTTTTTTGAACCGACTGAGAATACGACTGGTTGTCTCTTTGGTTAATCCAGCCATATCAGCTAAGTCTTGGTGGGTGAGACGAACAGAAATGCGGATACCTTGAGATTCCTGGACACCAGAACGCTCAGCCAAGTTCACAAGGAGAGCCGCCACGCGTTGTTCGGCACGGTCTAAGGCAAAGGCTTTAGCATTGTCCTGTGACTCTCGAAGACGCTGGCTTAAATAATTGATAATACTGACGGCCGCTTCAGGGTTACGTTGGATCACATCTAACATCGTTTTTCGGTGGATTTTGATCACTGTTCCCTCTCCCATGGATTGGGCACAGCCTGGATGGGAGTCACCGGAAAAGGCTGAGGCTTCACAACAAAAGAGATCGCCCGGCATGAGGACTTTAAGGGTGACCTCGCGTCCTTCGGGGTTAGATTTGACACATTTCACATTGCCTTCTGTGACAATATGAAACCAGTCGGCGGGATCACCTTCTCGAAAGATGAATTGCCCTTTTTTTATAGGAACTTCTACCGCGTGTTTGGCTAATTCCTGTCTGTCAGATTCGGACAGACACGCGAACAGCGGCAGTGAGTCAAGAGAGGTGGGTAAAGCCATTGACGGTCATGAAGCGACCAGGTGTTTCGCTTTTTCAACAATCGCGCGCGCGCTAATGCCATAACGATCGAGTAATTGGGCCGGTTTTCCACTATGGGCAATTTCTCGGATACCCATTTTATGAAGCCGTACGCCTTCGGTGGATAGGGCGCTCAGAACCGCATCCCCAAGTCCTCCGTGTAGATAATGATCTTCCACGGTCAAGACCAAATTATTCGTGGCCTTTGCCGCGTGTTTGAGCGTAGCGACATCAATGGGAGCAATGCTGTAGAGATCAATTACGCGAACCGTTATCCCTGATTGCAGTAAGTCATCATATGCTGTAAGGGCTTCAAACAACGTGACGCCTGCGGCCACAATCGTGAGTTGGTCGTTGTCACTTTGGCGAAGGACTTTGGAGCCACCGATCGTGAACGTCTCATTTTGGTCGTAGAGAATTGGAGTCTTGGGTCGTCCCGTCCGCATGTAGACCATGCCTTTGTGGTTCGCCATAGTTTCCACGAGTCGATAGGCACACATAGCATCTGAAGGATATAAAACCACTATCCCAGGTTGAGCGGCCATGATGGCTAAATCTTCCAAGCCCATTTGCGAGGGGCCATCTTCACCGATACTCACGCCAACATGAGAGCCCATGAGTTTGATATTTGATTGGCTGATCGCTGCCATGCGGATAAAGTCATATGCACGTGTAAAAAATGCTGCGAATGTCGCGGCAAACGGAATTTTCCCACATGCAGCCAAGCCTGCGGCGGCGCCAACCATATTTTGTTCTGCGATAAAGTTCTCAAAAAATCGTTCAGGGAACCGCTTACCGAATTTGTCGGTATAGGTTGAATTTTTCACGTCCGCATCTAATCCGACAACCAAGGAATTCACTTCACCCAGTTGAGCTAAGGCTTCTCCAAAAGCCTCACGAGTGGCTACGGAATCTGTGGGGCCATAGTGCGGGGCCGGGAGAGGTTTGGCCGAACCGTTCGCACGTTGAACGGTTGTCGGATGTGAAATGGGGAGGGAGGGAGTTGGGGAGGAGAGTGATTGATTCAACAAGGCAATCACTTCCTCGGCTTGTTCTGGATTTAAAGGCTTGCCATGCCAGCTTGGGTGATCTTCAGCAAATGGAATCCCTTTGCCTTTAAAAGTCTTGGCAAGAATCATCGTTGGCTTCTGAGCCGTTTGACTGGCTTTTGAGAAAGCATTGAGCAACTCGGCGTGGTTATGGCCATCGACACAGATGGTATGCCAGCCAAAGCCTTCCCAACGTGCTTTGTATGTGTCCAGATTATGTTCCAACATTGTGGGGTCTGATTGGCCAAGACGATTGATATCAATAATCGCACAGAGATTGTCGAGCTGAGCATGGCGAGCAACATCGGCCGCTTCCCAGACCGAGCCTTCCACTGATTCACCATCTCCTAACACCACATATGTGCGCGCAGATGTTTTATCTAAATATTTGTTATTCAACGCGATACCGATGCCGACAGAGAGGCCCTGTCCGAGCGAACCTGTGGCCATATCCACAAAGGACAGGCGGGGAGTGGGATG
This sequence comes from Nitrospirota bacterium, assembly GCA_003233615.1. Taxonomy (GTDB): domain Bacteria; phylum Nitrospirota; class Nitrospiria; order Nitrospirales; family UBA8639; genus Nitrospira_E. The sequence goes on along the minus strand of QIMB01000471.1, from coordinate 2,028 downwards.
TCCCTCGAGATCGGATTCTAATGTACGAAGTTCAAGTAATTCTTTAGGATCAAAAAGCCCCGCTTCAGCCCAAGCTGCATACAGCAGCGGGGCGGCATGGCCTTTGGAAAGAACAAATCGATCATTGTCAGGGTTGCGAGGATTCTTCGGATCGTATCGCATAACAGAAAAGAACAACGTGGCAACGATATCGGCGGCTGAGCAGCAACTGGTCGGATGGCCATTTCCGGCTTGGGTGGTGGCACGAATGCTATCACGAATGCTATGAATGCGAAGTTGATCAGCTTTTTGACGAAGCTGTTCTGGCAATTGGGCTGCACCAATGGTAGTCACAAAAAACTCCTTACTCTTGAGAGATTTTGAGCGAAACGAGGATGAGTGGAACGGTAACAGACCCCCTTATCCCAGTCAATTTCAAACATAATTCTGTGAGTTTTTCAAGGGGTGAAGTACGATTTCCAGGACATGAATCTTGAGAGCCTAGCGATGATACAATCACATGAAAGAGAAGGGGAATTTGTTCCTGATTAGGAGTTTCTTCTGTTCCTCGGCCGTCAGGTCGTCCGACTCAGCTGATGTTACAATACATGCGGTCAAAAATCTGATGGAGAGTATTTCGGAAGAACGGACCTGAAAGCAAAAGTGTGCACACACTTGGCAGAGCTTGCTAACGGGTGTCCCTACGACTGTCAGAGGGGAAGATTCGCGCAAGTGGCAACTGGCGTAAATTAGTAGCGCTGTGGCGTGTGTTTGCTGCCTTTGCAGGCTGCCTTACATGGGGTTTTGAGCATATGGATTTTGTGTCGTGAGGCCCGCCATTTTCCAACCTTCAATACCGCCGCGATACCATAAAACCTGCGTGTACCTCATAATGATGGCGCGCAGCGCCGCATTGTAGGACATCCAGCATTGCGGGCTCTGGCAATAAAAAAGCACTGGGATCTGTTTTTTGCCACCAGTCACTAAAACGAACGTGGAAGCCCCGCCCTTTGGGCGGGGAGGAAACGTTTAGCCGGCCGCGGCGGCCTGACCAGGTTGTGATACCATGGGCGGATGCCCATTAAACGGACAAGCCATGCGGTGTATGACGCGAAATATCATCTGGTGTGGGCCCCAAAATATCGAAAGTGGATCGACCGAGAAGATATCCGGCGACGGATTGAGCCGTTGTTCCTTCAGATTGCTGAAGACTTTGGGTTTGAGCTTGACGAACTGGAAGTAGCCAAAGACCATGTCCACATCTTTCTGAATTTTCCGCCCCGGTATGCGATTGCCAAGGTGGTAGGGCTATTGAAGAGTATTTCGGCGAGCCGGGTGTTGAAAGAATTTCCAGAACTGAGGGAGCAGCTGTGGAAAGGGGAGTTTTGGGAGGACGGGTATTGTGTGCGCACGGTGGGGGATGACGTGACGGCTGCGGTGATCAGAAGATATATTCGCTACCATCGGCATGAAGAGTCTTGGGGCACCCAACTGAAGTTGTTGTAAATTTCTTCAATAGCCCCGCCCTTTGGGCGGGGCTATTTACTTCTTGACTTCCATCACAGTTGCTGAGCACAGTCGAAGGAGCTTAGCTTGATGTTTCGTGCTGCTTAGTATGACATTACTGTTGATCCCTTCCAGTCTTTCTTATCCTGAGGCTTTCAATTTGCTCAGGCTTCAATGAGGAATCATGCATCCTTCAAACCCTCAATGGGTTCACTTAGGATTTGTCAATTCAAAATCAGGAAATTGTAAGTGGAGAGCCCTCCACATGCTCTGATCATTTTTCCATGTGGTAGGCGCGGACGGAAAAAATAGCGGCTGGTTCCTGATTGGGATCGAGGCGGATGATGTATTCACGGCCAACGACGTTGTGGTGGTAGTCTTGAATGAGTTCATGGAGTTGGTAGTGTGCTGTTTCCTGGATGCTGAGTTCTTCGAGGGGAACGGTGAGGTGGGATTCCTGTGTATGATAGGGGTCCATGTTGATGACGATTAGGAGCATGTTCGTTTTGTCTGGAGTCATCTTACTGTAGAATAGAATATGTT
>QIMB01000351.1 GCA_003233615.1 Nitrospirota bacterium | reverse complement strand
GAATCCGTGATATCAGCAATGAAATCGTGACAGTTCAAAACTTCATCCGCGAACAAGAGGCCAACCTCCCCGATACCGTCACGACCGGGAAAAACCCCGTGTATCAGGAGCTGGAAATAGAGATTCATAAGTCAACGTCTCTGCTTGGTTCCTTGGAGACTCAGACACGCGAAATCCAGAAACAACTTCACCAGTTGGACAGAAAACTGGTGAGCTTGGATGAACTCGAAAATGCATTGAAAACCCTTGAGTTAAAAGTCGAATCGGATCAAGATAACTACCGAATGTACTTATCCAAAGTAGAGGAAGCCAGGGTGTCGGAGCAGATGGACCAACTGAAAATGGCCAACATTCGCGTCATTCAAGAAGCCGTTGTACCCGCGAAACCTATTAAACCCAAGAAGGCCTTAAATATTGCTTTGAGTATTATTGTTGGCGGCATCATGGCATTATTAATCGCATTGGCCTCTGAGTATGTACAAGGTGGGTATTCGAGACCGGAATATGTCGCAAAAGATCTGGAACTGCCCATTCTGACAAGCATCACCTATAAAACTTAACGCCCTTTCGCTCATGTATCAACGATTCTACGGTCTCAGCCAAAAACCCTTTCACACGACCCCTGATCCGGATTTTTTGTATTTAAGTCCGAGCCACAAACAGGCGCTGGGAACCATTCTTTGTGGGATTGAGCAACGCAATGGTTTTATCGCGGTGCTGGGTGAAGTGGGTTTGGGGAAAACCACGATTCTTCGCGCTGTCCTTGCGCAAGTTGATGAGAGCCATAATCGAATCGTCTATCTCCTCAATCCCAATCTTTCCTTTACGAGTTTTCTTCAGACCCTCCTTCGTGAGCTTGACCAGCCACAGGAAAGCCAGGATGAGGCAGAACTGATTGCCCACATTCATCACGTGTTAATTGATGAGTATGAAAAAGGGAAGACGGTGGTGCTCTTCATCGATGAAGCGCAACAAATGCCCGTTCCAACATTGGAAGGTCTTCGCCTCCTCTCGAACCTCGAAACTGAAAAAGACAAGTTGATACAAATTGTGTTGGTGGGGCAGCCGGAGTTACGTCACATTCTGGAGCAACATGAATTACGACAATTAGAGCAACGCATTGCGATCCGTGCGACAATCCTCCCTCTGACTGCACGAGAAAGTCAGCACTATATTTGGCATCGTTTAGAGCGGGCAGGGGGAAAGGGAAGCAGGATCTTCTCTAAGGGAGCTCTAGGTATGATTATTCGACATGCAAAAGGCAATCCCCGTCAGATCAATAGACTCTGTGATAATGCTCTCGTCACAGGTCTGGGATACCATACAAGTCCTGTGACCGCGAAGATTGTGAAAGAAGTGATAGCGGATCTACAGGGAACGAGACCAACGGTTTCTTGGACATGGATTCCTGTGGCAGCAAGTCTGGTGTTTGCTTTTCTAGCTGGTGGCTGGATGATGATGGCAAAGCCTATCGGATCCTTGGATGGTTTTTCCTTCATGAAGGCAAATGCATTCATTTCTCACGAAGTGAAAAAGGAAAGCATTCTGCCGATTGCGAAGGAAGCAACCGAAAGTATGGACGATAGGGGTGCTCTCGTGATGGAGAGTCAAGAAGTTCTTTCAAGCCAAGAGAGTCGTGCTGATAAAATGGTTCCTGTGGAGCCTAAGTCTTCACAGGCCAAGGATGCTGAAACGTCGTTGGCCAGAAATCGTGTGATGGCAACCAAGGTGGTTCGGGAAGGCGATACGCTGGAAAAACTCTTGCGAGAGGTCTATGGGATTTCAGGCCCTAAGACCGTGCAATTGGTCTTGTCTCATAATCCTCATCTGAAAAGCGCGAAGAAAATTTTCCCTGATCAAGTTGTGGTGTTTCCTGCCTTGGGTACAGGTAGCAGTAATGGAAAGATGCAGAACGTGGTCTTGAGAAAATCAAACAATCTTGTGGACAATCCACAAGAGCTCGTCGGCTCATCTCGAGAAATATTTACTCAGTCATCCAGCCGGTCAGAAGATCATCGTAAGGCTTCTCGATCGTTTTCTGCCAAAATACAAGCTGTGGCCACAGTGCAAGATGGGGATACGCTAGAACGGCTGGCCAGGGATGTGTACGGCATCTCAAAACCTCTCTATATTAAGAAAATCTTACAGGCCAATCCGCATATCCAAGACTCGAACCATCTTTTCCCTGGCCAAACCGTGAGGTTTCCCGATATTGCTGTACATGAGAAATAAAGGAAAATTCTTCACGAAGGTGTTTTAGGGAAATAGTAAGCCCAATATCATATAGCCTGGTGTGTGGGAAGCGAGCCACCTGAATTTCTTCTAAAGGAGGCCTAGCCGGCATTGGCATCGGTAAAACGTAGGGCGGAGCGTTCTGGTGTTCCCCTCCTTTGTAAGGAGGGGCTAGGGGAGGTAGAGGCATGGGCTATGCGCTTTCATTCAGGTGTCGAGGAGCAGTTGAACGACTCTGCCCCACCTCCTTTGGGTCCGCTTCGGCCCCTTACAAAGGGGAAGAATCGAACCACTAAATGATTGAAAAGAACTGGAAGTAGGGTCAATGCCATACAACACGCGGAACCCCAATCATTGATCGCGCGGATACAAGGAAAGATCGAATCTATCGCTGAAATGCACCAATTCGATCAGGGGAAGAGCCCATTTCGAAAAGAGATCAGAAGATTGGGAGTGACTCATGGAAAAGTCAGAGGAACCCTAAAGGATAATGTATGAGTAAAGTCTATGAAGCGATGCAACATGTGTATGCGGAACGAAAGCATGTTGCCCCGGTCAAGAAAAAATTGGCTATAGAAGTAGTGCCTTCGAATGGCACTGATACACAAGACTTACCTCTGCGGCGCATGGAAAAAGAAATGCGCCGGCTTCACCAACGTATCATGGCCCTCTTGCCACACACCGCTAATCCCATTATTCAATGCATAGGAGCACGTCAGGGCGAAGGAACATCAACCGTTGTTTGGGAATATGGCTGTCTGATGGCAGAAAAAATGAACAAGTCCGTGTTGATTGTAGATGGTGATACACACACCATGCCTCATCATCAGGCGCTGGAAATCCAGCCAACGATTTCCTTGCAGGAACTTTTACGTGAAGAGCAATCTCTAAATGGATCTATTCCCAAGGTCAAAGGCCTGAGTCTCTATCTCTGTAGTGTGGAGAGCGACAATCACCTTCAACCTCAAATTAATGCTTTTCAAAATCCAAGAGACAATTGGGCGAACATTCGGACACAATTTGATTATATCGTGATTGATTCTCCAGCACTGAGTCTGTCAGATGCTGCCTTAACGTTTTGCTCTATTGTTGACGGTGTGATACTCGTCGTGGAAGCGGAATCAACACGTGCTCCAATAGTTCACCATTTGAGAGAGCGCATTATTCAACATGGAGGACATATCCTTGGTGTCGTGTTTAACAAACAGCGACATTACATTCCAGAATGGTTCTATAAAAGACTCTAACCCTTCGATCACGGAAAAACGTGGCAGTGTTTTTTAAGACTCTGTTTCCTCCAAAATAATCTTGAAGGACCACGCGATTCATGGTAACATGTTACCAAATCATAGAACAAGAGAGGTTAGGGCATGCCTATTCATACTTCCACACCCCGGCACAAGAAAATGCAGGACTACCGAGCTCGGCTCAGAGCAGCAGGGCTACGGCCTGTCCAGATTTGGGTACCTGACACTCGAACAGTACATTTTGCAAAAGAAGCCCGTCGCCAGTCCTTAGCGGTCAGTCAGAAAAAATCTGAACAGGATGTCCTTGATTTCATCGAAACGGTAGCTGATATGTCCCCACACCCATGAAGCGTGGGGATCTCGTTATCGTGTCGGCGCCAGGAGATTACGGGAAGCCACGTCCAGCTATTATTATTCAATCCGATATTTTCAATGAAACCCATGCCAGTATTGTGGTGTGTTTGTTGACAAGTGATAGACAGAACGCTCCGTTATTTCGGATTGATGTTGAACCAACAGAAGCAACCGGCATCAAGAAAGCCTCGCAAATCATGGTTGATAAAATCGTCGCACTTCGACGAGAACGCATTGATCAACACATTGGCAGAGTGAACGATGAAACGCTCATCCGTCTGAACCGCAGCTTGGCGTTGTTTATCGGCATCGCATCCTAAAGAGACATTGACATCAATGTTGGGGAAATCTGTGAAGCCAAAAGTCTATATTGAAATGTCTAACCTCAGCTATCTGATCACTCGATCAAACAATGACATCCGAGTGGGTGCTAACCAAAACACGACTATCGAATAGTGGGGAAACTCGTCGTGCCAGTTTGACGTATTTATCTCGGATTTGGTCATCGCTGAAGCGAGCCTTGGCAATACAGAAGCAGCCCGAAAACGGCTCGAAGCCATTGCAGACATCTCGGAACTGTCAACGTCCAATAACGTCAGGGTTCCTGCTAAGGGTTTGCGCAACAATCACTTCCCGGAATTTGCGCTCGGTTTTGTGTCAGATTCGGGTGATCTGAGGGAGCAAACCCACAGG
>QIMB01000062.1 GCA_003233615.1 Nitrospirota bacterium | reverse complement strand
CCAGACGCAAGTCCTCACACTTGCCGGTCGGTTTTGTCGCAACACTACAACGGGCATCCGTGCGCGAATCCTGGGGGCTCAAGAAATGGGTTGTCACCACATTATTCTGGATTTCTCCCGCGTCACAGAGATTGATTCGACTGGCCTCGGAGAATTGTTTCTCTGGTACCACAACATGCGACCCCATCATGTCCAAATCAGTATTGTGAAACCTCCGGCCTATATTCGAAACCATTTAGATTGGGCGCATCTCTCGGAGATCGTCCCGATCTATGCGTCTGAAGAAGAGGCAGTAGGGCACGCCGAATCTTTTTCGTAGACGGTACGACTTTCTGTTAGGGTTCGTGTGTTGTATTAGCTAATTATGGTCTGTACGTCAGTCACACTTCACCTAATCCCACAAGCGTGAAGCTGGGTGAAGACCTGAGACGTAAGGCGTGAGGGCGGCAATACTGGGATGTGCCATAGGCATCATTCTTCGCTCTACGGACTTGGTTTTCTGTTTCTGGATTTGTTGAACGTGGCACTATTTGCGTGCTACACGTATTTCGTGTCAATGGGATAATGGCTGAAATAGTTTCGAATCCACAACATTCAGACTTTTCTTTCTAGTGTCCACAGTTTTTTTCGGCCTTGCCTCTTCATATCTCTGGGTCACCTGACTCTGGCTCAAAGCCGTATCATAAATTGCCACAAGGTGAAGTTCTCCCAGCCAAGGCCAGTCTAACGTGAATTCATTAGCCAACCCTAGCTTGAACGTCGTATTCCAGTTTGAGAGATTTCCTCCAATCGCTCCGCTAGCCTGGCTGACTGCATTCACATAGATTGTGGCAGACCCTGAGGCATCACGGGTGTACACCACATGGGTGAGCGTTGTCGTGGCGGTGCCGGATGGCGTCGTGATTGATGGCATACCATTGTTGCTAGTCGCTGTGGTTCGCAGTCGAAGATCATACACGTCCGGAGGGGCAGACCCCCACCGACCTTGACCCATTGTAAAGTTTCGTTGCCCGGTGGTTTGCGAGAGAGTCACAATGCGTGCTGGCCCATCCTGCGTAATGTTCGCTGGCTTAACCCAGGCTTCAATGGTTATAGCATTGCTTGCCGTTATAGCATCAATGACCTTTGTGGCTACCACCGATGACTGAACAATAGTAGACGAATTAATAGAAAGTGCCCCTGGGACCCAACTTGTTGCGGCTCCATTCAGCACGGTTAGGTTTAGGGGTGATCCCATTCCAGAGACATCATTGACTGTCGTACCACTCCCTTCTTCAAATGTATAGAGAACCAAGGGACCCAGACAATTGGGGGAAATCGGGTTCCATTGCTTGTCTGTCGTGCAATTCGGGTCAAACCAATAGCGTGTGTTCGTTGTCAGTGCAAATTGGACTTCTGGAGAGGAATAGGTGTCTGCTTCGTCAAAACCGATCGTGGTTCCCACAAGATGGAAGGCATTGTGGGCGGGAAGTACGTTCCCCACGGAATTGGTAGCAGGAGCGGCAGCCCCGTTGCCTTCAGGTGTGATGGCTAACGAATAGAATACATTCCCGATATTGTTCCGCTGAATGTGCAAATCGGGAACAAGGCTTTCATCCATGGTCCACCAGGCTTCGAATTCGGCAGCGGTTGTGATGGTTGGTGCGGCGTCCTGTGTGAGATTGGATACGAGGAGGAATCGGACGTTCACCAGTTCGGCGACAGAGAGGCCAGTACTGTTATTAAAGCCGGCCATGGCTGGATGGATGGCGTAATGGCGAGGAAAGCCGCGGGCGTTCGTAGTGACTTGTGCTGCAGAAAAGGGAACGTACTTCGGGACAAGGCTGGCCAGTGAGGGTGGAAAGGCTTTGTTCTGATCCAGGTAAGTACGAATCCCCTCTGCTATGAGACGAAGCTGCTGGTCTTCTGTATCCTGATGCCGTTGATCCCACATTCGAACGAAGGCGGGTGTGACGAGTGATAAACCAATGGTGATGACAGCCAGGACTCCAATGAGGGCGATGAGGGAGAAACCCCTTTGAGGAACAATGGCTAAGGGTATGCTGGAAACATTGACACGGCGGTAAAATAGGTTATTCCATTGAGTGTTCACTACAATGCACTCATTAAACTCATCATGGGCAGGAATAACGCCAATGCGACGATTCCCACAATGCCAATCAGGCCGAGGGTGATGATGGGTTCAAAAATGCTAAAGATCCTTTTCACTCGACGAGGAATTTCTCGATTATAATAACTGGCCACGTTCATAAGGGTTTTCGATAAGGTCCCGGTGGCTTCCCCAACTGAAATCATTTGAATCATCATGGGCGGAAAAACTTGGTGGTGACGAAGAGATTCATTGATGGTCGAACCTTCGGCAACCCTGCGTTCTACGTCTTGAAGGGCGTTGGCCATGATCTGATTGCCAACTAACCCACGACATAACTGCAAGCACTGCAGGACAGGAATGCCAGCTCGATAGAGCACAGAAAAATTTTGCGCAAACTTTGATAGGGCCAACATCTTCAGCAGTTCTCCAAGGATCGGTAACTGTATAAGTTTCCGGTCCCTCCAACTTGCAAATCCGATGATGTGCTTTTGTCCCACCCACCATGTCAGAGGCATTATGATCAGTATGGGCATCCAGATATACCAGTTGTCCACCAAGAAATCGCTGACACCGATCACAACGACTGTGATTAATGGAAGAGGCACATTCAGGTCCTGTAAGACGGGAATAAATTGTGGAATCACGAATGTGAATAACAAGATCAACAGTCCTGAAACAGCCACACTGACGATGCACGGATAAATAGTGGCTTGGCGAATATCACTCAGGATTTGGTCTGACCAGTCTAGATAGCGTTCCAGTTCCTTGAATGTATCCGCCAGTGTAGAACCTTCTTCGCCGGCCTGTACGAGATTGGTCATTTGAGAGGAGAAAATTTTTGGGTGTTGCATCATGGCCACGTGGAGGGTAGTGCCTGCCTCGACCTGCTGAAAAACCGTGCGCAACGTCGTGCGCAATTGAAGATTCGGTGATTCTTTCGACAAGTTTTCTAGCGCTTGGATCAGGGGAATGCCGGCGTCCAATAAGGTAAACATGTGCGTGCAAAATTCAAGGAGATCGCGGGATTTGACCTTGCCCACTTTGCCAGAATGTGTGAAGGATTTGGGTTTGGTTTCGAGGGCTCGTACTAGCCAGAGCCCCATGACTTGGAGTCGGTCTTCCAATTGCGAGAGGTCGAGTGCTGTCATGTTGCCCTCGGCCGGCTGACCTTGTGCATTAATGGCGCGGTAATGGAAATTAGCCACCGGTCACCCTCAACACTTCTTCCAATGTTGTGATGCCGTTCAACGCTTTCCGTAATCCATCCTGAAACATGGTGGGCATGTCTTGTTTGTGAATAATTGCACGAATGGCCTCAATGTCTGGCCCATGGATGATCGGTCCATGAAGCTGATCCGTTATGTTGATAATTTCGTAAATTCCTGCTCGTCCTTTATACCCTGTGTTATTACAAGAGCGACATCCTGCTCCACTCCATAATTGATGTGGACCGTCATCAGGTAGGTGAGCCTGTAGGTCAGCTAAGACTGACTCAGAGTTATCTCGCGCGACTTTGCACTTGGGGCAAATACTGCGGACGAGTCGTTGCCCGATGACCGCTGTCAACGCGGAAGCTAAGAGAAACGGCTCTATGCCCATATCGATGAGCCGGGGTATGGCTCCTAGAGCATCGTTGGTATGAAGTGTGGAAAAGACCAAATGACCAGTGAGGGCGGCCCGCATGGCGAGATCTGCCGTTTCTTGATCTCGAATTTCACCAACCAGGATAACGTCTGGATCTTGACGGAGCAGGGCTCGTAGACCAGAGGCAAAGGTCATGCCGACATCGGCGTTGATTTGTGTTTGGCGAATCATGGGCATTTGGTATTCAATGGGATCTTCCAATGTGAACACGCTTTTTTCTTTGGCATTCACGTTGCTAAGAGCAGTATAGAGGGTGGTCGTTTTTCCACTTCCGGTTGGGCCTGTGACCAGGATGATTCCATGAGGCCGTTGAATAAGAGTTTGAACCCGAGTCTGATCAGTTGCCGTAAATCCCAAGGCCTTAAACTCTAGTTTCAATGCCCCCTTGTCTAGAATCCTCATCACAATACTTTCCCCAAAGTTTGTGGGGAGGGTGGACACACGGAGATCGATACGGCGGTTTCCGAGAGCAAAGGGGATACGTCCATCTTGCGGTGTGCGTTTTTCTGTCAGATTCAAATTCGCCATGAGTTTCAATCGTGCCGTAATTGAAGGCTGAAGAGATTTAGGAATAAGGATCTCTTGTGCCAGGATCCCATCCACGCGCATGCGGATGCGCAAATATTTTTCGTCCGGTTCGACATGAATATCTGTTACCCGTGCTTGGATGCCAGCTGTAATCAATTGATTGCACAGCCGAATCATCGGTGCTTCCCGACTGCCGTCTTCTCCAAGATCAGAAATGCCTTTTGCCATTAATTCATCAAGGAGTTGATTGATTGATTCTCGATGAGCATAGTGCCGTTCTATGGCACCGACGAGTTCTTGAGCAGGAGCGGTTTTGGTGCTGACATTGAGTCCCGTGTGACTTTCGATGGTATCAACCGCAATAATATCTAAGGGATCAGCGACTGCAAGGGTTAACAATTTTCCGTCGATCGACACAGGAAGGACTTGAAGCTGAATGGCGAGATCGTAGGGGATAAGGCTCAAAGTTTCCTGTTCAATAAATGTATTGACGAGGTCCACCATCTCCGTTTGTGTGCCTTCGGCGAGATAATGGGCGAGGACCTTTTCGGTGATGAATCCCAGACTAATCAAGCTCTGGCCCAGCATATTTTTCGTTCTCTTGCTCTCACGAACTGCCAAGTCGAGTTGTTCTTGAGTCACCCACCCGTCTTCGAGCAGAGTTGTTCCGATTTGGGGACGAGGGTGTGGTCATGATAGGGTAACCCGCTGCATGATGGTGACGAACTCCGTGAGAAGTAAGGATAGAAAAGTGAGGAGTCAAGGAGTAAAGACTAAGAACCCTTACTCCTTACTTTGCACAGTTCGTATTTTTGATTCAGGCGCCCGTTTGCGAGGTGGAATGGCAAGGTCAGAATATGACCGCGCACCTTCATCTTTGCTTTGTCTGGGCTTATCGGTGAATGAATGGACCGTCTTAAGAGGCCGTTAGGGAAAGGAATGGACGGTCCTACGTCAACAAGGAGTTACAATAAAGGTTCGAACTTCATGTCCAGGAGAGCGATTGATGCGAAGGGATCTCCGAGCTGTGAAGCTTGAAGGAAGAGTCGGCGAGCTTTTGAACGGTCTAATTGGCCCGCATCTCCCTCTGTATACAGATAGCCCAAATGGACGAGTGCGGAAGGTGAACGGGGATCAAGGTTGACAGCTTTGATCAATGCTTTTTTAGCGAGTCGAATTTCCCCTATACTTTTCAAGGAAATACCTAATCCCAAATAGGCGTTGGCCGATTGAGGATTTTGGCGAAGAGCTTGTCGATACGCAGCCACGGCAGCATGTGGTTGTCCATCTAACAAGAAACGCCATCCTGACTTCGTGGCAGGTTTGGGGGCTTGTTTCTTTTGCTCATCGACCATTGGGATGGGTCGCGATTTCGCGAGTGCACGAGCGGCTAGATTGGATAGGGGTCGTGTCACCGAAACGGACGTGTTTCGTGTGTGAGATATATGTTTCTGAATCTTTGTCGGATTCTGGATGGGGGGAGGACCCGCAGCGTACGATGGTGAATGGAGATGATTTTCTGAAGCGGTGAAAGTCACGAACATCCCAAGAAGTATCGTGACACCAAATATGTTATTCGCCCATTTTCCCTTCATGGCTTAGGTATCGGCAAGTCTACGTAGGGCTTGATACGCAGGAGCAGGATACCTCAGCAACGGGTACGATTGTAGAGGAACGGGCAAGAACTGTTAGGAAACGTAAAACGAAATAAGACGTGAAGCATGAGGCGACGTAGGGTGTAAAGCGTAAGGAGAACAGAAAATTCTTCTCGCCTTACGCCTTACCCCTCACGTCTTACGTGGTTTCAGGGAAGGCAGCTTTCAATAGAGGTTGCAATTCCCCTTTTTCTTCCATGGGGCCCAAGACGTCCGTGTCGCCATAAAACTGACCATTAATGAACACTTTTGGCAAAGTTGGCCAGTTGGTCATTTTGGAAAGGGCCTCGCGTTTTTCGGGATTTGGCAACGCATTGATTAATTCATAGGGGTAACCAAATTTATCAAAAAATTCCATGGTTTCCACGGTGAATCCGCATTGCGGAGCTGTCTTTGTGCCTTTGCCGTAGATGAGAATTTTGTGTTCGGCTATTTCTTTGTTGATTTCATCTTCGATGGGTGTACTCATAACAGGTTATCCTCCTTCTTGGGCTTCATTGCGGGTTTTGGCTTGGATTTCTAAAGCATGAATGCGTCCATCCTTCATCGGTGCGTCGAGGGCTTGATAAATCATTCGATGTCGATCTAATAAATTCTTTCCTTCGAAGGCGTCCGAAATCACTTTGACGGTGAAGTGGTCCATAGTGCCAGTTCGATCAAGAACTGAGACTTCGGCCTCGCCTAAGGCTTCTTGCAATTGGGTGCTGAGTGCTTCAAATGTCATCATTGGAATTATTCTACCATGGTGCAAAAATGTTGAGACATCAATCCAACACTATACAGGAGACAGAATTTTCTGCGCAATGTGGATTTGGGATAAAAAGGGGTAAGAGATGAGGTGGAGATGTAAGGAGAAAGTAGGGAAAAATTCCTCGTTTTAATTCTTGACTGCTTGCTCCTTACTATTTATTCCTTACTTTTGACGTTCATTCACGGAACAGCACGTTCTGGAGGAAGCCCCCGAGGGCTTCCAAAACCTGAATGGGAATTTCATGGCCACCATGGAATTCGACCCAACGGACAGGTAACCCGGCTGTTTGAATGTGATCTCGAAGCTGTTGGGCCATGGAAAAGGCCAGAATGGGGTCGTTTATTCCATGGCTTTGAAACACAGGGAGGTCTTTGCGGTTGGGGAAGCGAGCAAGCCATTCCTGTTTGGCGATGAGGGTGCTTGAAAGCAATGCTAAGCCTGCGAAGGGAATGTCAGAATGTAACACGACGTCAGTTGAGAGCATGGCACCTTGAGAAAACCCGCCCAACACGAGTGACTGAGAAGGGACCGCTAGCGATTCTGTGGCCTGAGAGAGCATGTCGAGGATTTGTGTACGAGCAGGGGCAATTCCACGAGGAATTTCTTGAGACAATGCATCCCATTGCCCTTGGGCTCGGGCTTGCGTGATGCGTTCCATATCCAGCATCCACCAGGCTCTGGCGTCTCCAAAGCCCATATCCAGTTGCATCGGTGCGACAGGAAAGAGGAACCGGACTTCATCTGGGACGTTGAGATAGCGCCATAAAGCCACTAAATCGTTTCCTGGTGCTCCGAAGCCATGTAAGAGCACAACTAGCGGGCCTTCGCCGCTTCCTTCGCGATCCAGGCCACCCGTTATGCACACATCTAAGCCAGCCCAGTGTTCATGTCGCATACGATTTGAACGTTATCGCGGGAAAGAAAAAGGGAGATCGACCATAGTGCGAATTGGAGAAGAAGGATGAGTAAGTCAGAGGGGTTGAGGATACATCTACTGTAGTAGCTAATGTCCCATTTTGGGAGCACCGGCGTTGGCCCCTTGGGTGATGAGCGGAATTCGCAATACTTGTTGGCAGTGATTGCAGACGACTTTCAAGGTATTCTCATCGGCATATTCAATTTCGTGTTCTTTTTTCCAAAACAACTTGCTACATTTGGGACATTTGCGAACCAGCATCGACATAGAAACAGCTCCAATGCAATCACGGATGATTCGATGACATGCGTGATGAGATTAATAGTGGACTTAGTGTAATATATCTTGCCACAATCTGCCAACGCATGATCAGTTTTTCCGATTCTCACGATTTTGATTCCCAACATCTTCTGGCCTTATTTGAGCAAGCCGATTGGGCACGGGGCCGTAGCTTGAAAGACATCCAGCGGATGTTAGCAGAAACTGATGTGGCAATTTCTGCGTGGGATGGAATCACATTGGTGGGGTTTGGTCGGGTCCTGACGGATTATGTCTATCGGGCGTCGATTTGGGATGTCATTGTCGATGTGAGTTATCAAGACCAAGATATTGGGAAAGGCCTGGTTCAGCGGATTCTCACGCATGTGTCGTTGACCCAGGTCGAGTTGTTTTGGCTGTGTACCAGGCGCTATCAAGGCTTTTATGCTGCACTCGGATTTTCGGACAAGGAACAGACTGGTATGGTGTGGGACCGCCAAAGGCAGCCTCCTCTATCGTGAATATCGCGATTCTTTCCTGTATGTCGTAATCCTACCACTATGTTCATGCTGACAGGATGTCATCGATGATTGTGGTTGGTCTCATGTCTGGAACGTCGGCTGATGGGGTTGATGCTGCCATTGTGGATATTCGTGGCACAGGCCATCGGTTGGCCATTAAGCTGCTTGGACACTATGGCCGTTCGTACTCTCCTCAATTGCAGCAACGTATCTTGCATGTGGCTGAACGTGGAACGGTGGCAGAAGTCTGTCATCTCAACACGTTGCTTGGGGAGGTCTTTGCCAAGACGGTTCACATGGCAATCATTCGCAGCGGAGTGCGCCCCAAACAGGTGAAATTGATTGGCTCGCATGGTCAAACTGTTCATCATCTTCCGGAGCCTATAGTTGAACGAGGCGTGGGCACCATTCGGTCAACGCTTCAGATTGGTAACCCGGCTGTGATTGCCGAACGCACGGGTATCACAACGGTTTCAGATTTTCGTTCACGGGATATGGCTGCAGGTGGCGAAGGAGCGCCGTTGGCGCCTTACATCCATTTTTTGATGTTTCGCGAAAAGACCGCGATGCGGTGGGTCGTCAATCTCGGAGGCATTGCCAATGTGACGATGATTCCTCGAGGGGAACGGTTAGCCTCTGTGCAGGCGTTTGATACGGGGCCGTGCAATATGCTCTTAGATGCCTTGGTGACGATGGAGACGCAGGGTCGAACGACGATTGATCGCGGAGGGCGATTGGCTCAACGCGGTCAGGTACATTCGGGCATGCTGCGATGGTTGTTGGCTCATCCCTATTTGCATCAAACGCCCCCCAAGTCTACCGGGCGTGAACTCTTTGGGGAATCCTATGCGCACAAGGTGTTGATGCAATCTCGACGGCGTCATCTCTCCCTCAATGACCTCTTGGCTACGAGTTGCCAGTTTATTGCCCATACCATGAGAGACGCTCAACACTGGTTCAAAAAGGTGCCGGGTGATGTTGTGTTTGGCGGTGGTGGGGTTCGCAATGCCCGTCTTTGGGCAGAACTCTTGAACTGGATGATTGCGGATCATCCAGCCAAGCTTTCGAAGCCCAAGCTTTTGCGGTGTTGGCCTATCAAACGGTGCACGGGATGTGTGCGAATGTCCCTCGTGTCACTGGGGCCAGACATCCCGTGATTTTAGGATCCGTGACGCCTGGCACTTCTGGGTTTTCAAAAAAATGGGGCGTGTGACTGTGTTCTCTATGACAATGAAGTGGATGGTCTGATGCCACAAAACGGATTGTCCTTTGTTTTCTTAGCTGTGTTCCTTCTCGTGGTTGTGTTTGTGCTGCAATGGGTGTGGCGTCGCCCGTTATCTAAAGATGCAGATCCAGATACGTCGGATGCGGATGAAAGTAAGGTTTCCTCTAGGCCGCTCATGACGCCTGAAGAAGCTTCGTTATTCAACCTGATTAGATTGGCGGCTCAAGATTATTTTTTGGTTTTGGTCAAGCTGCCGATATTACAGGTCGTTTCTGTGGCGGATAAGGATGAAGAGGCACGTAGAGCTCTCATGCGAACAATTCAGTCGGTTCGCTTGGATGTGGTGTTGGTCCATCCTGGCACCCTTCAGACTGTGACTGTGGTGAATTTTCAAAAGGATGAACAAGAAAGACTACAGCCAGGGAAGCGTAGTCACATTGTTGCCACTGTTTTAAAGGCTGCTGGGATTACTGAGGTTGTGCTGCAGCTCAACCAGACCTATTCGGTTGAGCATGTGACGAAACTTTTGGGATTAGCCGAAGATGAGTAAAACGCAGCGTGATTCGGGTGAAAAAATCAGGGTGTGATAATTGGAAGAATGGATTGAAAAGTAGATACTCCTGCATTAATGATGTCGTCTTCGTTATATTCCAGAGTGTGGATAGGGATGAAACGCGCAATCTTGAAAGCTGTTCGTCGGTCCAACGTCGCAGCGATCTCTGAGCGACGGGTATGGGTGATGTCTAGCGTGAATCCTGGGCCGGCTTTCCATTCCCATAACGATGAACTGAGGCATACACTAAGCTGGCGATCAGCGACTTCTGCGAAGTGGTTAAACAAATTGAGGCGATAATGTTTGACGAGAGGACCTTCCACGATCAGGGCGAATGCGAGATGATGTCCCCACCAACAGAGCGAGCGAAACGCTAGTTTGTCTTGCCTGGTGTAATATCGTGGAAAATCCAAATATTGGTAGGGACAATCTTCAAGGTGTTCGCCTTTGACGAATTGGACCGCTTCAGGATCAAACCCATCTGGCGCAAGGAGTGGGTGATTAGCCAATTCTGGTTGTAATGCCAGATGGAGTTTCTCCAAAGTGCGTTTAAGCTTTACCGAAATGACAGCTTTTTTTCGAAAAAAATCATCGTCGCCAAAAACATGCCATTCATCAGCTGTTAAGGAATTGTTTATGTTCATACGCTAAATATAAAAAGAATTGAAAAGGGATCATACAAAATCTATGGTTAGCCTTACAGCTTCCTCATTCTGAATTGTCATGCTGAGCAACGCGAAGGATCTGGCTGAGCTTGTGATGGACCCAGATTCTTCGTTCCTCTCAGAATGACAAGGTGAGGAGCAAGCACTCTTTCCCGTGCTTCTCACTTTTTACTTCTCACTACTTCTTCTGGAGTGCCTACATCAATGAAAATTGCGACCTATAACGTCAACTCTCTTCGAAAACGGCTTGATATTGTGCTGCCCTGGCTCCGTCGTCATAAGCCAGATGTCATGTGTCTTCAGGAGACCAAAGTTCAAGATCAAGATTTTCCGCTTGAGGCGTTTGCCGATGTGCCCTACGTCATTAATTATTGTGGACAAAAGTCTTACAACGGGGTGGCCATCTTGAGTCGAGTTGAGCCGGAAGAGGTTTCTTTCGGGTTTCAGGATGGAGAATCTCCGGACGATCCCACACGCTTGGTACGAGTGGTTATCCAAGGCATTCCAGTTATCAACACCTACATTCCTCAAGGGTTTGCTCTTGATTCTCCTAAATATACCTATAAGCTTGAATGGTTTCAGCGTTTGAAGCGATATTTTTCTCGAAATCTTTCAGCAAAAAAGCCGGCGATTTGGTGTGGGGACATGAATGTGGCGCCGGAATCCGTGGATGTACATCATCCCGAAAAACATCTCAAGCATGTGTGTTTTCATGAAGATGCCCGGCAGGCGTATGAGGATACCGTGTCCTGGGGGTTTGTGGATGTATTCCGGCATCATTACCCGCGTCGGCAGCAATTCACATTTTGGGATTATCGTCGTCCAGATGCGTTAGAAGCGAATCGTGGGTGGCGCATTGATCACATGATGGTCACGCCATCTCTCTTGCCATATTCCCGCACGATCAAAGTAGACCTGAACGCGCGCAAAGCAGAACAGCCGTCTGACCATACGATACTCTGGGCAGATTTTTCCGTCTAGGCAACACCGTAAGCATGTCCCTTGCCGTATTCTGGCTCCATCTGAGAATCAGGGGTGAGGATGAAAGCAATGTACGCAACAGTCTGGGGAAAACATTATTTTGTCTTGCCAGCGCGAGAGTTTTTTTCGGGAGGAATATTTTCTAATGGAATAAACACGGCACATGCCACCACTGTAGTCCAGAGATTAGGTTTGCCAATGGCTGATTGTGTGATGTTTTGTGTCCGAACGATATCCTTGCCCATTTTGAATACTTGCTCTCGCTCTTTCCACGCCACATTGGGATCGAATTTAATACCGAGAGTTGTGGCCAACATCTGCGCAGCTAAGTCTTCCGTATATTCTCCCGCTTCTTCGTCTGTTTCTCCGTACGCATGATGTTCTGATAAATAGCCATAGTTATATTTTCGGCCAGAAGGAACGGCAACACCAACGGAAGAGGAAATCAGCCGATTACGTTCATTCGTATCAGTTCGCGCCATGACGCAAAAGGTGATTTCTCCAGGATTGAGCAGTTTTTCTCCTCGTTTACGTGGAATAATTTTGCAGTCAGGCGGGAGGATAGACGACACGCTCACCAAATTACAGTAGGCAATACCCGCACTCCGCAACGCTTCTTCAAAAGAGGTGAGTTTTTCTTTGTGGATGCCTACACCCTTGGTGAGAAACATCTGTGTTGGGACCATCGTGACTCCTTTGTTACGTCGTAAGTAGTGCGGGTGTCAGGAGGTGGCTAAAAAGATGATTCAAAGTGAATCATCCTTGGCTTCTCCGCATTCGAAGCCCATTTTTAACAAGAGTGGGAGGAAAGGTGCAAGACAAAATAACATGGACTCTGAGCCATGGAACACATCAGGATGGAGATTTGACAATCAGCAACTTGGGTTCGGTGAAATCTTGGATAGCATATCGCACGCCTTCACGGCCTAGACCTGAGTTCTTAATCCCTCCATAGGGCATATGGTCAGCACGAAAGGTGGGAATTTCATTCACCAAGACAGCCCCGACTTCCAGGCTGGCATAGACTTGATACATGGCATCGATATTTTTGGTGAAAATGCCAGCTTGCAATCCAAAGGGCGAATTATTCATGAGCGC
>QIMB01000211.1 GCA_003233615.1 Nitrospirota bacterium | reverse complement strand
ATGCCACAATCAATTGGCAATTCACGACCGACGATGCCAGAGTCAAGCTCAAACGGCTTTATCCGACTCTTGAGGAATGACATGACACTAGCATAGTCTGTCCTCAGGTAACATTTCGCAGTATTGTACATATTATTACACTGCTGTCCAAAACAGCCACACGCTCAAACATAGGTGGCAGTATTCATTCGGGTTTTAGACAGGAAATGTGCGTTTTTCAAATTTGTGTCTCATATGCTGTCCCAAACAGGAAAAGCCTGTGAATGTTAGGGAAGCGCTCATTTCCATATTCTGTTTTTGACGAAAGTAATCCACCATACGTTAAACAGAATTCTAAGGGATTGATGATGATGAGTATACAGAGGATCCCTTGACGGAGGTGTTACGGCAGGGGGCTCGTGATTTGCTGGCCCATGCGGTAGAGGAAGAAGTGACAGCCTTTCTGGCCATGCATGCCGATATTCGTGATGACCAGGGGCGCCACATGATTGTGCTCAATGGACATTTGCCCGAACGCACCATTCAAACGGGCATTGGGAACGTCCCGATCCGCGGACGACGAGTTCGCGATCAACGGAAGATTCCGAAGGCCGATCGGATTGCGTTCACCTCCACGATCCTGCCTCGCTATCTTCGGCGAAGCCAGAGTCTGGAGGAGTTGATTCCGTGGCTCTATTTGAAAGGCATTTCGACCGGCGATTTCTCCGAGGCCTTACGGGCCCTTGTGGGCAGTCCTGCCGGGCTCTCCCCGGCCACCGTGTGTCGGTTAAAGGCCGGATGGCAGCAAGAATGGGAGGCGTGGCAGCAGCGAGACCTGACGGGGAAGCGATATGTCTACTTCTGGGTGGATGGGTTGCATCTGAATGTGCGGATGGAGGACGCTCCCTGTCTCTTAGTTGTGATTGGAGCCACCGCTGATGGGCGCAAAGAGCTGGTCGCCGTGGAGGATGAGATCCGGGAGAGTGAGCACTCCTGGAAAGACCTCCTCCTCAAGCTCCGCCGCCGTGGCTTGACGATGGGGCCAGACCTGGCGACGGGCGACGGCGCCCTAGGATTCTGGAAAGCCTTGCCTCAAGTCTATGACCCGACCAAGGGGCAACGGTGTTGGGTGCATAAGACCGCCAACGTGTTGAACAAATTACCGAAGAGCCTGCAGGCGAAAGCCAAGGCCGGGCTCCACGACATCTGGATGGCTCCCACGAAAGCTCAGGCCAACAAGGCCTTTGATGGATTTCTCCAAACCTATGAGGCGAAATACCCGAAAGTCGCTGTCTGTCTACAGAAGGATCGAGAGGCCCTCCTGGCCTTCTATCAGTTTCCGGCGGAACACTGGCAGCATATTCGCACGACCAATCCGATTGAGTCGACGTTTGCCACCGTACGCTTACGCACGGGCAAAACTCGCGGCTGCCTGTCTCGGGCCACCGCATTAACGATGGTGTTCCAATTGGTGCGCTGTGCAGAGAAAACGTGGCGACGGTTGCGGGGCTATCATCGACTCGTCGAGATTATTGAGGGCATCACATTCGTCGATGGAGAATCAGACACCAGGAAGGCCGCCTAGTCATGTCATCCCCAACATTTGACAATAACTCCATTCTCCCCACTAACACCCATCATTACACCTATTCAGGCTCACTTACCACGCCACCCTGCACTGAGGGTGTGCAATGGATTGTGCTTATTAAACCGGCAATTAAAAAGAGAGACTTTTTGTCACATAACTGCTTGTTTTGTATAGGAACACAATCTACCTATTTAACTGCCGGATTAATAAAGATCCCATGCACGTCACCCAACAAGACGTGGATCAATTCGTCCAAATCATTGGTCATAACGCTCGCCCCATCCAGCCCCTCGGCAACCGCCACATCGACGACGATTAGAACATTTTCAAACTATTGGGAAGTAAAGAAAGTAAAATTAGAGCGATTGCGGGCAGACTACCAAAATTGAGTGATAACTCTATGAAATGAAAGGCGTTTTTTAATTTAACATTTCCCAGATACCCCCAAAGTTACCCTCATGAATTATGCTCCATGGTATTTCTTGAAATTTGAGAAGATCAATTTCACAGAAGTCAGTTCTTTTGCCATTAGAACGGAGCAGAAAGTGTATAATTCCGATAACTTACTCCCAAAGACTACCGTACCGACTCAATAACAGGAAAAAGATGAAGGTGTTTCGAGTGAAAAAAGAACCTCTCCGCCTCAAAAGCCTGGAAAAGCTTGATGAGAATTTTCCGAAATTTTCATCATTCGAGGTTGGCTCCCTTGCTCATTATCACATGACTCTCCTGGGAAATGGCGCAAATTATCCAACCAATGTAGACTCACCCCTAGAGCTCGCTCTGTGCTCAAGCTATTAACAACGTAACCCACGGATTTTCAAATACACTAAACCTCCTGCTTTTTACCCGCTGTCTTCGCTTCTCCTCCCGAAGCAGTCAACCATCGCTATGTTAGGACCCGATCGTTTCATGTTTGGAAGGAAGTCGTACGCATCAGAAGTGAGAAAATTGCTCGACGAGAGGGTCGGATTTTGCGTGCAGTCCGTTTAGCTGCGAATTCAGATTACGGAGATTCAATTCGATAATGTACAATGAAGAGAAGGGCTTAGACAGCCTCTGGATTGGGGTAGCCATGTCCGCCTACGGTTGTTGTAATAAATTTTGTGACGTTGGCCAAATTGGCTTGAGTCACTCCAATCGACCAGTCTATAAGGTCCTGCGAGCCTTGGTTGAAATCAATAGGGCTATGAGAAAGACCATAGACGCCACTGCTCTCATTTTATAAGGTTCCTGACATATAATCTGACCGCTTAACCGTCGATGTTGGAGATTTATCCCATTTCCCATAAGCGTAAGTTGCGAAACAGTAATATATATATTACACTGTAGGGAGTGGCTATCCGATACAGCATTGAAGTATACATCACCGAAGACGGCAAGACACCGTTTCAGGATTGGGTCAACCAACTAAAAGATCAGACGGCTCAAAGAAAAATCGCCGTCCGATTACGCCGAGCCAGTTTTGGAAATTTCGGGGATCGTAAACGGATCAAAGAGGCTAAAGGGCTCTGGGAAATGCGGGAACATTACGCAGGAGGTTACCGTATCTATTATTCTATAAAAGACAAGACGGTGGTGTTATTGCTAGCGGGATCGACAAAAAAAGACCAGACAAAAGCGATCGCCAAAGCCAAGGACTATCTTGTCGATTTCGCAAGGAGGAACCGTTATGCCTAGAAAAGCCAGTCAACCATTCAAATTTGACAATCTCGAGGTTTTGAAAAATCCGGAACAGGCGGCACTCTATCTAGAAGAAATCTTAGCCGATGGAAATTTGGACCTGTTCAAAGAAGCGCTAAAAGATGTCGCCGCTGCGAGAGTTGGCAATATGACGACATTGGCCAAGAAGACTCAGTTAGCCCGGGAAGCCCTTTATACCTCGCTCTCCAGAAAAGGCAACCCTCGCCTGGATACGCTCACGAAAGTCTTAGATGCAGCGGGCCTTCGTTTAACAGTTACAACCGCCTAATAAGAGAAACAGCGCAAGTAGGAGCTTAAGGCGCTCTTTGCCGTTCCCTCGCTCCTACACTTCAAATACGTCATAAGTCTCCTCTTATACTTTCAAGGCAACGGTTGCGACCATCCGTTCACCAGCCAGACCTTCGTACAAAGAATTGGGACAGAGAATTTATTCCGCTCTCATCGTAACAATTTCATATGGAATGTTGCTGATCGAAAAATTCCAGCTCTCCGTCGCCAAATACAAGAAATTCTAGATTCAAATTCGGAGGAGTAGGCAAGTAAGAAGGAGCCACGAGACCCTGTAAACTCAAATAAGCAAAACGTAACAAGCCATACTGGTGAAGAAAATTTCGAGGCTGCCTTGAATGAAGATATCGATTACATCGGCGAACAATTCCGCGGCCTCGACAGCGCCCCCAAAACAGCCTAGAACAACTCTCAGCATTCCCAACCTTTGCTAGAACTCCTTCCGCACTCTCTGCTCGTAATCAAAACGATCAGAACCTGAACACTTACCCACAACTCCCCAATCTTACTAAGAGATGCCACTCGGTAATGCGCAATTAGCAGAAGGTCCTTAACAGCCTCTGGATTAAGGCGAGTGTGTCCATCGACGGTCGTTGTGAGAAATGCGACAACGTTGACCAATTTGGTTTCAGGCACACTCATCTTCCAATCTCCCAGATCCTGCGCGCCTTGGCTGAAATCAAAATGGCCATGAGAAAGCCCATAGACTCGACTGCTCCCTGTTTATAAGGTTCCTGACACCCATTCCGGTTAAGACCAAGTTCATGCGCTCTTTCTCGCCAAAGCTATATCATAAAGCAAGCAACATGACCCCATTTTCAATTTTTGGCCCCAAATCCCTTGCCCCCCAATTCACCCCCGGTGTGTCCTACGCTCCAATATTGACTTAAATTTATGGCATTGTTAATTTAATAGATATTCAAGTTCACCCTTCCATTTGGCCATCAGAAGCATGACCGAATACTTCAACATCGTTTCACTTGTGCTGTAACATGTTGTTTTTCGCCGGAAGCGCGCCAGAA
>QIMB01000246.1 GCA_003233615.1 Nitrospirota bacterium | reverse complement strand
GGCATACCTCGTGGTGCAGGAGGAAGCCCAACCAAGTCGAATTGACCTAAGAGTTTATTGTCAGCGGCCATTTCTCGTTCACCTTGAAACACTCTAATGGTGACGGCCGATTGGTTGTCAGCAGCTGTCGAAAATATTTGACTCTTTTTTGTCGGAATGGTGGTGTTGCGTTCAATCAGTCGTGTGAAGACTCCACCCAGTGTTTCAATCCCCAGTGAAAGTGGCGTGACGTCTAATAGCAAGACGTCTTTGACATCACCTTTGAGTACTCCGCCTTGAATGGCTGCGCCGATGGCTACAACTTCGTCAGGGTTGACGCCTCGATGTGGTTCTTTGCCAAAAAACTGTTTGACCCGTTCGATAACTTTTGGCATACGGGTCATCCCGCCAACGAGAACGATTTCATTGATGTCTCCAGTGGACATTTCTGCATCGGCCAAGGCTTTTTTGCAGGGCTCGATCGTCCGTTCAATCAAATCGTCAACCAATTGTTCAAACTTGGACCGTGTGAGTTTGAGCACTAAGTGCTTTGGGCCACTCGCGTCTGCTGTGATGAACGGTAAATTTATTTCGGTTTCCTGGGAACTCGATAATTCAATTTTGGCACGTTCGGCAGATTCTTTAAGCCGTTGAAGGGCCATCCGATCATTGCGCAAGTCAATGCCTTGGTCTTTTTTGAATTCATCAACGAGCCAATCAATGACACGTAGATCAAAATCGTCTCCGCCTAAAAACGTGTCACCGTTTGTGGACTTGACCTCAAAGACGCCTTCACCAATTTCGAGAATAGAAACATCAAATGTCCCTCCCCCCAAATCGTAGACGGCAATGCGTTCATCTTTTTTCTTGTCGAGGCCATAGGCTAATGAAGCCGCGGTGGGCTCATTAATGATACGCAGGACATTGAGTCCCGCGATTTGTCCGGCATCTTTTGTGGCTTGCCGTTGGCTATCGTCAAAGTATGCGGGAACGGTAATGACGGCATCCGTGACTTTTTCGCCTAAATAATCTTCAGCTGTTTGTTTCATTTTTTGAAGAATCATGGCAGAAACTTCGGCCGGGCTATAGCTTTTGCCTCGGATTTGCACATTGGCGTCACCATTGTTGCCGTCAACAATTTTATAGGGGAGACGTTTAGCCGAATTTTGAACCTCAGGAGAAGACGTTTTCCTTCCCATCAACCGCTTGACCGAGAATATCGTATTTTCTGGATTGGTGATGGCTTGTCGTTTGGCAATTTGTCCGATTAATCGTTCGTCTTTGTCCGTGATGGCAACAACTGATGGCGTTGTCCGTGCGCCTTCTGAGTTTGCAATGACACTGGGTTCTCCTCCGCTCATGACCGCTACGCAGGAGTTCGTGGTGCCTAAATCGATTCCAATAATTTTGCTCATGCTTGTATTCCTCCCTCTCCGCCAGTCTCTTGTGTAGATGGCTCAGTCTGATCAGATTTTTCTTTTGCCACGGTGACCATCGCCGGGCGTAGAATACGGTCGTGTAAAAAATATCCTTTTTGAAATTCTTCAACTACGGTATTGGGTTCGGCCGTGTCAGATTCCACATGCGCGACTGCTTGATGCATAGCGGGATCAAAGAGATTTCCCGTGCTGGACACTTGGCGAACACCTAATTTTTCAACGGTTTCAAGAAGTTGCTTGTAAGTGAGTTCTACTCCTTCTAATAATGGTCCACTCGCTTCGGCGTCTTTTCCGCTTTGTAAGGCTCGTTCAAGATTATCAATCGTCGGCAGTAAATTTTTTAACAGGGATTCATTGGCATACCGTATGGCATCGATTTGGTCTCGTTGCGCGCGTTTTTTATAATTTTCGAATTCAGCTGCTAATCGGATGTATTTATCCTGGTAAATCTGAAGCTCTTCCTCAATCGAAGCTTCCTTGTTCTGAGAGTCAGCGAGAGGGGGCTCTGATGCTTCTTCTGCGGGCAAAAGTTCTGCCTCGGCAATAGATTCCTGGCCTAGGTTTTCTGGCGCTGGTGGAGGGCTATTTTCTTCTGGCGCTGTGGTCATGAATCCTTATTTTTCTGTGATAACACATAATTTTGCATGTCAAGGTTAGATAGTCATTGAGGTAGACAAGTCAACCCATTCTTTGAAATTTCTTCCTGTAAGAAAATTAGAGAGAAATAATTTAGCAGTAGGCGCTTATGCGGTTATCCACAGGGTGTAATGATGCGTCTATAAAGGAAGGATAGCCCTTGTAAGGTGAGGTGTGGTTGTACTTCTTGGATCGTCTCAGAAATTGGACTGATGGTGGAAGCGAGTCCTCCTGTGGCGAGGACATAGAGGGATGGGTCTATATCCTGTTGAATTCTTTTGACGATGGCATCGACCAGGCCGGCATAGCCGAACATGATGCCGGATTGCATGCTGGTGGACGTGTCGTGGCCGATAACGGAATTTGGAACGGCCAGGTCGACCTCCGGGAGCTTTGCGGTTTTAAGGTGAAGCGAGTCAGCCGCACTTTTGAGGCCTGGAGCGATCGCGCCACCAAGATATTCACCTTGTGGCGTAATAGTACAAAATGTCGTGGCTGTCCCAAAGTCTACGACAATGAGCCCTTTTTTATACTGAGCAAATGCTGCAGCGGCATTGACTAAGCGATCTGTCCCAATTTCCTCAGGATTCTCATATCGAAGTATGAGTCCATATGGAGATGAGGATGTCACAATTATTGGTGCTTTTTCGATCAGTGAATGGAGTAGAGTCTCAAAAGTCTGGGTGAGGGGAGGGACGACGCTGCTGATGATGCAGCCCTGGATGTGTGTCAGGTTTATGTTATCAGCATGCAAGAGGGATCGAATGGTCATGCTGTATTCATCAGATGTTTTGGCATGGTCGGTCGATAAGCGCCAATCAGCAATTAAGGTGTCATTTTTGAATACCCCACAGGCAATCTGTGAATTTCCAATGTCGATAGCGAGAAGCATGCTTGGTTTTTTAACTTAATGCAGAGCTTTAATTGTATGATTGATTATCTGAGTCTCTGATATGACGGATGTCTCCAGCATGAACCTCTACTATCCTAGCGGATTGCTCCGTTGTATCGGAAGAGCATGGGACTATTTGTAATTGTCCATGCTCACCAATGGATTGTGCTACACCCTCCATGTTGCTGCCATCAGGAAATTGAACCTGAATCTGCTGTCCCAACGTACTGCAACGAGCACTGTATTTGATCCGACAGGCTTGCGGCCCTTTCGAAATGAGTGCATGCCAGCCCTGTTCTAGTGACTGGATGATCGATGTGATGAGAGGGTGGCGATCTAATACGCGTTGGGTGTGGATTTGAAGTGAGGTCGCGATCAACTCGATGTCTTTGGGAAATGCTAATTCTGTGAGATTCACATTTATTCCAAAGCCGATGACTATGCATGTTTCTGTTGAGCTTTTCTTGAATGATTCACATAAAATTCCACCAACCTTGCGTTCATCAATCAAGATGTCATTGGGCCATTTAAGCTTGATACTGACAGTGGTGTTGTCCTCAAGTGCTTCGGCAATAGCCGAACCAGCCATGAGTGGAATCCAACCAATAGCTTGAAGTTTCTGCGTGTTGAATGAGAAAACGATGGACCCATAAATATTAGCATTTGGTGGAGAAAACCAAGAGCGTTGTAATCGCCCTTGCCCGGCTGTTTGGCTGTCAGCTAGTACCACGATGCCCTGTGGAATAGGGTTCTTGGCGAGTTCTACGGCGAATCTATTAGTCGAGGGTAGTTCCTGAAACACAAAAAGAGATTGGTTTAGCTTTTTTGCGGGGAGTAAGGTTGCTAATATTTCTGGAGATAGCACGGTATGTGGTTGGGAGAAATGATAGTGATGCTCAAATTTTGATTATTGTTTTGGCGGCATGTTTTTGGAGCGGAGCGGGATGAAGTCCAGAGATACGTCCATGGCTGGTGCGGAATGGGTAAGTGCCCCGATGGAAATGATATCTATCCCTGTCATAACCATATCCTGGATATTGTGCAATGTGATACCTCCAGATATCTCAATCAATGCTTGAGATTTTATGATGTTCACCGCTTGTTGAATTTTCGATGGAGACATATTATCCAGAAGAATGATATCGGCTTTGCCCTGAAGGGCCTGGCGAACGTGTTCCATGGTTTCGACTTCTACGCTAATGCGAAGCCCATGAGGGGCCTGTTGCTTGGCTAATTTGCATGCTTCCTTCAGTGATATGTTGTTGGCTGCTAGAACCATCAGGTGATTGTCCTTAATCAAA
Source organism: Nitrospirota bacterium (assembly GCA_003233615.1). Classification (GTDB taxonomy): domain Bacteria; phylum Nitrospirota; class Nitrospiria; order Nitrospirales; family UBA8639; genus Nitrospira_E. The sequence goes on along the minus strand of QIMB01000246.1, from coordinate 362 downwards.
ATACCATCGTGAAGGGAAAATCGATGGTTGTATCCGCCTCCAAGACGAACCGCCCATTTCTCCAACGCACGTAGTCCTGGCGTAGTTTTTCTCGTGTCAGTAATTTTTATAGGATGTTTACGAACCGCATCACAAAATTGACGGGTGATGGTGCTAATCCCGGAGAGGCGTTGTAGAAAATTCAGTGCGACTCGCTCGGCTTGAAGCAGTGATTGAGCATTTCCTATAATGGTCAATAGCTGAGTGTTTGCCTTTACTGAGGCGCCATCGCGTTGATGGAATTTTAATATGAGTGAGTCGTCGATTTGGTGAAAGACTTCTTGGGCAATCGCCAGGCCAGCCACAACCATGGCTTCTTTTGC
>QIMB01000447.1 GCA_003233615.1 Nitrospirota bacterium | reverse complement strand
CGACTTGATGAATCTGTTGGACATGAGAAAAGTCAGCAGGGAGCTGTTCCCTGGCTTGAGAGAGAATCCCTTCCCCTTCCTTGCGTAAACTGGCTTCCATATCGGCCTGAACTTCAGCCCGAAGGTCAGGCGTAATCATGGCGTAATTGAAATCGGGAAGGTTGAGGGCATGAACGAGGGCTAATTCCTTGGGTGGCGTGAGATGTGCAAGGGCTTGAACTGCATGCGTCGAACAAGAAGAGCCATCAACAGCGCAGATGATCTTCATTGAAGGGTCCTTTCTAAGGAATGTTTGACAGGCCATGGTAGTTCTAACCGAGCAAAAGAAGTGCCACTGTAAGTCTGTGTCTTTTCTTTCGGGGTTTTCAAGGATAATACAGACCCAGAAACTCTCTCACATATTGAGAACGGGAAACAGTCGCAAGATTGATTATTATTGAATAGTCTAGGAGCCTGTCCGAGATGAGCGATCGTCACGAGGTTGAGCTGGTTTGAGTCAGATTTTTTGATCGTTTGAGGCGAATAGTGGGGACTATTGAACGAAAAGGATCGAGAAATCTGGCCAAATCCATTGCAACCGTAGTAGATCAGTCTAATCTTGGATAGGTTCCTAGTCATGATGGGTATGACAAGCGGGTAATATCGCTTTCCTACAGATGGGGCAAATTGCTACAAATAGAAAATTTGTATTCGGGGCAATTTTCTACAGAAGGATATGTTTAAAAACAAGCTGACAGATATTTTCCCGGGAAGTCGTGTGGAGAATATGTATTGCCATAGGTTTGTTGTCGAGTAGATAAATTGTGAACAATTAACCGCAGCGAAGCAAGGAATTTTTCCATGACACAAGACACTGCGTCCATTTTAGTTGTTGATGATGAAAAAGAAATGCGGCAATTATTACAAGACATTCTAGAGGAAGACCACTATCGGGTTGTCGGGGCCTCAGATGGGCAAGAGGCGCTGGCACATATGGAATCTGAAAAATTTCCCGTGGTGGTGACAGATTTACGGATGAAAGGACTGGATGGGTTGGGATTGTTGGAACAGGTGATTCACAAGCATCCAGAATCGAATTTAATCATGATGACTGCTTTTGGCACCGTGGAGTCGGCCGTCGAAGCAATGAAACGGGGGGCATTCGATTATCTGACTAAGCCGGTCAAAGCGGATGAGCTGTTGGTGACCGTGCAAAAGGCGTTGAAGGAAGCCTTGCTCCGCCAGGAGGTTCAGCAACTCCGTCAACAGGTCAGTCGAGAATATGCCTTTGATAAAATTCTTGGCAAAAGCAAACCTATGCGGCAAATCTTTGACCTCATTCGCCGGGTCGCTGATTCACAGACGAATATCTTGATTACCGGAGAGAGTGGTACCGGAAAAGAACTCGTGGCGAAAGCTATTCACTTTAATAGTCAGCGGAAGTCGAAACCATTTGTCCCGGTGAATTGTGCTGCCATTCCTGAACTTCTGTTAGAGAGCGAACTCTTCGGGCATGTGCGAGGGGCTTTCACGGATGCCAAAAATGATAAGCATGGTTTGTTCGAAGAGGCTCACGATGGGACATTGTTTCTGGATGAGATCAGCGAAATGCCCATGATGTTACAAGCTAAATTATTGCGAGCTGTACAGGAGCGTGAAATTCGACGAGTCGGGGCCACGAAGTCGATGTCGGTCAATGTTCGCTTGCTTACCGCCACCAATGTGATGTTGTCCGAAGAGGTCAAGGCGAAACGGTTTCGAGAAGATTTGTATTATCGATTAAATGTGATTGAAATACGCCTTCCGCCGTTACGGGAGCGAAAAGAAGATATTCCTTTGCTGACTCACGGTCTATTGCAAAAAAGCTTGACCGCCCAGGAGAAACACATTGAGGGTATCGCAGATTCGGCTCTGGCTCGATTGATCGATTATCAATGGCCAGGCAATGTCCGTGAATTAGAAAATATTCTGGAGCGGGCGGCCACCTTAACACAGGGATCGAAAATCTCTTTGGAAGATTTGCCACCTAACATTCAAAATATTCAAGGGGAAGGACAATTCATTGAAGATGCGGTCGACCAGACTCTTCCCCTTGTCCAAGTAGAATGGTCATACATCCGTCGAATATTGGAAAAATTGGGGGGCAATAAATATCAAACAGCTCAGGTATTAGGTATTGATCGAAAAACTCTGTATCGCAAACTTGCCGAAATGGAAGAAGGTAAAGGGGAAGGAGCGTGAGGCGGTGAGGGAAAAGGTAAGGAACGTAAGGCGTGAAGCGTGAGGCGTTAGGGGAAAAGAATTGCTTCTTCTGATTCTTTCCTATTCACGCCTTACGCCTCACGCTTTACGAGTTGTAAATTTATGAATCAAGAATCCTCATCTTCAGGAAATGATCTTGAGCAGGAACTCCTCGCGCTTCGCCAAGAAGTGACTGAGTTGCGTGCGGTGAAAATAATGCATCAAGATACGCAGGAGGGTTTCGAGGCCTTGGAGCGACAACTGGCCAGCATCATTCATGCGGCCATGGATGCCATTATTACCATTGATGAAGATCACAATATGGTGCTTTTTAATGCCGCAGCCGAAGAGATTTTTCAATGTTCGGCCTCTGAAGCTCTTGGGAAACCACTGGATCAATTCATTCCTGAAACTATGAGACAGGCTCATCGCGAGCATTTGTGTCGCTTTGCCGAAAGCGAGGCCACGTACCGTCGAATGGGAATGTATCGGGAAATTTCCGGTCAGCGATACACCGGTGAAATATTTCCTATGGAAGCCTCAATTTCTAAGGTGGAACGGGAAGGGAAGCGATGGATGACGGTGATTCTTCGAGATATCTCTCAACGCATTGTCGATAGGACTCAACAACGCGCGTTAGAAGCACAGTTGCGGAAAACTGAGCGGTTAGCTGAACTTGGGACGTTGGCATCCGGCATGGCCCATGAAATTGGGACTCCGATGAATGTGATATTGGGCCGTGCCGAATTGTTGATGCGCAAATCTAAGGATGAATCGACGAAGCGGGGATTAGAAACCATTGTGACTCAAGTAGAGCGCATTACGAAAATCATGAATCAATTGTTAAGCTTTGCCCGGATGCGCCCGTCTGAACAGCATGGTGTCGATATGGCCGGGATTATCGGAAGTGTGCTTGATATGTTGCAGGAGAAATTCAAAAGCTACGATATTCGCGTCATCAAAAAATACTCTCCCGATCTCCCTCAGGTGTTGGCCGATTCTGATCACCTGAGTCAGGTGCTCTTGAATTTGATTTTGAATGCCTGTCAGGCCATGTCCGAAGGAGGAACGCTCACCCTGACACTTTGTCCAAAGGGAGATATGATCGAACTGAAGGTGCAAGATACTGGGCCTGGCATTCCGGAAGATCAAATATCCAAAATTTTCGATCCCTTCTTTACCACCAAGCCCGTTGGCGAAGGTACAGGATTAGGCTTAACCGTGGCCCATGGCATTATTCAGGAACATAACGGGACGATTCGTGTAAGCAGCGTTCCTCATCAAGGCACAACCTTTACTATTTTCCTCCCTGCGTATTCGGCATAATTGGGCCTGGGTCTGCGGATTCCACAGCTGAGTGCCCTTCCGGCTCGATATGGACCACCACATCTTCAATGGGATCAAAATGATTCATGAGAAAAGATTCTACTCTGGTGGCTAGGGTATGGGCTTGCTCCACAGACCATGTTGGCTCCACATGAATGGAGAGGTCAACGAACACATGACTAGCCAGTCCACGTGTTCGAATTTCATGACAATCTGAAATGCCAGGTATAGTCATTACCGCTGTTCGAATATCTTGAGGATCTATTCGGATCTGATCTGTCAGTGATGACAGCACATCTTTCAGCACAATCGTGGCCGTCCAGGCGATGACCCCCGCAATCACAATGGCTACCATGGGATCGATAAACGGATAGCCCGCTTGTACGGCAAAGAGTCCGGCCAGGACTGAGACCGACGTGAGGATATCACTCGCTGTATGATACGAGTCAGCCGTCAAGATATCACTTTTCAATTCTTTCCCTTTTTTTCGTTCCCAGTGCGTGACAAAGATATTGATACCCAAGGTGGTGAGCATGATCATGAAACTGATCGTTGTGACTTGAGGATGCAGGTCCATCGTCCATGATCGGTAGGCTTTCCAGAGGAGGTAGGCGCACGTGATAACCAGAAACGCACCAATAGCTCCAGCAGTCAACGTCTCAAACTTTTTGTGACCATATGGATGGTCGGCATCGGGAAGGGGCGACGCTAACCAGAGTCCCACCAATCCAACGACGTTCGATAGGCCATCGAAAAATGAATGTAGCCCATCGGCCTGCATGGCAAGCAATTGGGTTGTGACGCCATAAACCCATTTTGCCGTCGCCACGAATACATTCAGCAACAGGACCCACAATAAAATTCGGCGAATTTCTCGCAAACGTTTCATAAATATCGGGAAGGGAATAACAGCGGGATTGTATTTAGGATAGTCATGACGAACAGGGATGGTCTATTTTCAGCATACCTGATTACCCTTGAGCATCGCCTGCCTTGGTTAAAGCTTTGCGAGGGTATTGTCAACACTTAAGCCAGATATGGCTGATTGAACATGTGGAGCGCACGGGGTAATACCTGATAAATCAATGGATTCTCTCCAGGGGAATTGTGTGCTAACGGTGGAATTTTGGCTCCGTCTACGCGTGGAGCCGGCAACCTGATCCCTAACCAATCATTGGTTTAGAGTCCGATGAATTGTCTGTTCAGCGTTTTAATTTTCGGCAAGGTGACAATGCCGTTTTTTGACCATACGGGGGAGGGTGAAGGACCGTGGCATTGTGACATATTCAGACTTGCGCAAGGGTAGGTAAGCTGTTCTTTCGGAAGGTCAGGTATGAAGAAAAGGCCCAAAGGTTAGATGGAAGGTTCTTAGTCAAGAGGAGGACACTATGACAATCTCGCGAAAACTCAAGGAGTATCTGGGTGGTCAAAATGTCCACTATGTAGTCTTGACCTATCAGGTAGCTTTCACTGCCTTGGAAACTGCCTAAACACTCCATGTCTCGGGGAAAGAACTCGCGAAAGTGATTATGGTAAAGGTCGAAACATGGTTGAACGAAGAGCCGGATGTGGGAAATCTGCTTGTCCGGTTCTGTGAGGGTTTAAGGCACAACTGGTGTATAGCTGAGATCATGTGGCACCGCCGGGAAACCAGGCGGCAAACAGAGAACACAAACGTCATGCCTGTAGCACTGGAAGGTCTCATTCTACTCGACAAAAACTCAAACGGGGACTGCTAAGACCAAACCGGCTCAATGAGCCTCTGGCAGCAGTGATTAGGAATTCGCCTTGCACAGCCACTTGCGGCCTCTTTTTCTGATTGCTGATCTGTGTCCTTCATGCTCTCCTCAATTAGAGCTCAAATGTCCTCACAGGATGTTCCAGCATTTACGGATTTCGAGTGCGTTTGTTGACCAAGGACACTTTTCGCTTCCTCATCCCACTTTCCGGCAGCGCCTTTTCGTACCATGCGGCCCACGCGGACGGCCTCTCTCACCTCATCTTCCGATGCACCTGCCTCTTGCGCTTTCGCGAAATGGAACTTCAAACAGGGAACACAGTTTGCGGTCACGGATGCTCCGATAGCAATCAGCTCCTTCATTTTGGTGTCCATGATGAATCTTCCCTCCAGGTGGGTGTTGTCAACCTAACAAAATTTGAAAACTGACCGGGCAATTCAGCTGTCTATAATCCATTGAATGGTTAGGGAACAGGTTCCCGGCGCCAGGCTTAGACAAAACCAAATTTAGCTTACGTGGACAATACTTGTTGGAAAGCTCGTTGCTTTTTTTGACCATACGGCAACGTGCTGCTCTCTTTAACAACCGAAATACCAATTCGAGATGCACAGACAGAAAAATACCCATAAGGGAATTTGACCGTCTCTAATCCAAAAGGAAGGAAATTTTGGCATTAATCCGATATTGCACAATCGAATTTCCCTCCACTTTGGCTTCACAGTCTTTTATATAGATGGACTTGATTCCATGCACCGTTTTACTGGCCAGGGCGACGGCTTGCACTGCCGCATCTTCCCAACTCGTTGATGATTCTGCTAACACTTCGATGACTTTTATCATGTCAGACATGGAAGTACCTCCTGGTGACGTAATTTACTTTTTGAGATGCCCTTGCAAAATAATCTTCCCTTCCCTATGAGAAAACTCAGGGGCTCCCCTTTCTCAAATCTCATGGAATTTACGTATTTTGTCCTGATTGGAGTTCCGCCATGGCCTGTTCTAGGACTCTCTTTCTTTGCTGGAGACTCAGGCGTACCACATCTTGCTCGCCATCCAGTTG
>QIMB01000448.1 GCA_003233615.1 Nitrospirota bacterium | reverse complement strand
CGATTCACCAACCCTCGTTATTTTCTCCATCCCGACGAACACCGTGGTTTTACTGTTCGAGAAGCGGCACGGATTCAGGGGTTTCCGGATTCTTTTGTTTTTAAAGGATCAGAAAAGGAACAGGCGCGCCTAGTTGGTAATGCCGTACCTCCGCCACTCGCCCACTGGGTGGCTTTGGGCGTTAGGAAAATGCTGAAGGATGAATAATATCGGATAGTTGATATGCCACACACTATAGCTGAAATGATTCGAACTTGGTCAAGGCAGTATAATCCAACTGCTACGAGTAGTTTCGACATAAACACAGCCTCACAAGAAGAGATGGATAAAATATTGGCAGCAGCCGGAAACGACTATCCATCCAAGTATGAGCGAATCAAATCTCAAATTGACTACCTAACAACCGTGCTCTACGATGACTACGAGGTCACGGAGTACCCTCCTCATCAGAAATACCTTTACCGCCTGAGAGATTGGCTGGGAAATGTAGATAATCCGGAAGTCAAAAAGACACTATTTGAACTGGCCCCACGCATTTTTTTCATCGGTCGCAAAGAGTATTCATCTTTGTACCATACGGCCTTTAATGGTCCGATTGCTCGCTGGTTAATCGATCAGATGAATATTGATGTTAGTAGTAATAATGCTCAATCCTTTTTACAATCATCTCTTTCGTCAACATGGTTTTGCGCCATTACAGATAGTATGAAGATTGCTAGTTTTTATCATATCAACCAACTAGAGGGAACAGATTTAAGACCAGACTTCCGGGTTTTATCGCATTTTGTTGAGGCAACTAGAATTATTGATTACATGAACAAACAGACTCCCAAACTTGAGCGAATTGTCCTCCTTGAGGATTTCGTAGCTACAGGAAAACAGATGAGAGAAGCGGTATGTTTTGCTTCGACACTTCAAGAAACATCTCCCATCCCTGTTCTTCTTTGTCCTCTTGTCATATGCCGATCAGGCTATGATAGTACTCAATCTTTGGTTTCCAAATTACCTCACCTGTCCTTTGAACCCACTTTAGTGTTGGACGATTCTGTAGTTCTTCATCAATATAAAAGTGAGAAGGAGGACGAGTTTCTTCAACACTTACGAGAAGTTGTAAAAAATACATATACTTTCGTCAAAGGAGATACCTCATCGAAACTCTACGGCCCATTTGGATTCGGCGCGAGTGATGAGAAAGGGGGGCTCATGCTCGTACTCTGTACAAATTGTCCAGACAATACATTACCATTAATTCATCACCAGTCGAATCAATGGCATCCACTTTTTCCAAGGTCGTCGAGGGTATAGACCATGCCGTTAAGAAAGAATCCATTTCAACAGGTGTATCTCACAGAAATTATCTCTGATAATGAATACACTCAGCTATTCAGCCCCTTTCCGATCAACGAGGTTCTTGCAATATTCCAACCCGGGAATATTATTCTAGAAGGGGTTCAGGGTTCCGGAAAAAGCATGTTATTAATGTTACTGAAGCCAGAAACTAGGATTGCCTACCAGAAAGCAAATGTTCCGTTTCCCGTCCCTAATGAATTCTCACGATTCGTTGGAGCAGGGATAAACCTGATTCGTTGTGGTGCTATTGACTTTGGTGGACGGCTGAAAGAGGGGAAAGATGAATCTGAGTGCAGTCGGATAGTACGGTTGTTCGGTGATTTTGTTAACTATGAGATCATTGACGACATACTGGACAGCCTCGAGAAATATTCGTCAAGCAAAGCGCTTGTATCTGAATTGGGATTGAACCTATCGAGAGAGAATAAATTCGCAAATTATTTGAAGGACAAAGAATGTTGGTTCGGTTCGCTCACGAGTACTTCAGATATTAATACTCTCAGAGGTGCAATCAGAAACAGACTTCAAGAGTATCGACGCTACCTGGCGGGACATGGCGAAATATCTAAATCAGTACTCGACACGGTTACCGTTCCAGGAGAGCCGATTTCTCAGGTCGTTAGATCCTTAAGAGCAAGCGGGATGATCCCAGAAGACTTACATGTCTTTATAAGAATCGATCAATGTGAAGAGATGGCCCGGCTTGAGGTAAAAGCTGAAGAGAAGCATTTGTATGTGCAGTTCAGTGAAGTTGTAAGCAAAATGCTTGGGACACGGGACCCAGATGTTTCATATCGCTTAGGTGGAAGGAAATACGCATTCCGATCTTTCAGTGAATCCCGCATGCATGGAACTACAGCACAACTTGAAGATATGCGAAATTACGCAAGAATTAACATAGATGATATTTTAAGACGTCGAGAAAACAGACGTGGATGGCTTTATCCAAAATTTGCAAAAGATGTATTTCGTCGTCGATTAAAGTGGTGCGGTTACGATGTCGATCGTAAAGCGCAGGATCTAGTCGCGGACGTTTTGGGTGGTTCGCAGATGACGGTCGCTGATAAGGTTGATTACTACACAAGACACTCTATTCGTAAGGTTATTGGTATCGATGACGGATGGCCTTCGGAAGTTAAGAAAATCCTTGTCAAATTGGAAAAAAAGGATATTCTATCGGCCAAGCTTGGCGAAGCATGGGTCCGTCAACAATACAATCGCTCACTGAAGGACAAAGAGCCTCAATATCCCACACCAGACAATTTCCCATGGGAAAACAGTAATAAGAAATGGTGGAAAAAAGAAAGAATGTTCCTTGCCTCAATGCAAATAGCAGCGGGACGTGGGCAAAAACTTATTTGGGCGCGGAAGAATGATGTGATGAACTTATCTGGAAGTAACATCCTCATTTTTCTGACACTCTTTCAACATATATGGCAAGCGTGGTTGAGATGCCAACCGTACGACGCCGATTGGAATGATACCGCATTACCTTGTATCGACGATCTATATATTCAGTCCGAAGGAATTGAGGAGGCCAGTGATAGGTGGTACGATAAAATCTCAGAAGAAATTCTCGGGGACTCCAGAAGAAGATTTGTTTCGATGCTTGGTATGTTGTTTCGAAACACCCTTCGCGCCGATAGGACCATGAGTTATCCTGGACATAACGGTATCACCCTCTCTCTGGACGACCTGGAATTCGATAAAGAAATCAATGACATCCTTCAGGATGCTAGCGCATATGGAACCATGGTTGGCATGAAGCATACACCCAAGACCAAATCTCGCGGAGAAAGCAGAAAGTGGTACCTTCATCCTATTCTGGCTCCCCATTTTCAAATTCCCGCAATGCATACGAAAGAGCCGATGTATGTTGATACCATCCGCGTTCGAAAGTGGCTTGAGAAATCACGTGTTGTCTTTTCTCGCTATGGCTCGCAGACGAGAGAGGTGGACAAATGATCCGTGGGGCCTTCCGCCCATGGGGTAGATTGGATTGGCTCATGGGCCACATCCCTTTGAGGAAGTTATCCATTTTAGGGTCGATTGCCACAGGGGACCGATCACTGGCTACATGGTGTGTCCTACATTCTCGTAGTTTTTGCGCGTATGTAAGAATGCTTCAGATTGCGGATGTCCCAACCCCGCTTTGGGGGGATGAGCCGAAGAGACGGCTAGGTGAAAGAAAGAATGAATATCTTCACTTAGGAGGTACGAAAGAGTCAATTACGAATTGCGATATACGTGACAATCTTGAAGACATAAGCCAATACACCAGCGAGTTTATTAATTGTGTGCGAGGTGACATCGTCATAGACATCTCAACGTTACCAAAAAGATTTTTCTTTTTTATTATTAAAAAAATATTGCAGGAAACCCAGGATAATACTGTGGTCGTTACATATACAAGACCCGAGACATACGATAAAGCGAATCCATTAGCTGTTGACCCTGGTCCGTGGAAGTTCCTGCCTGGCTTCCAAAAGGTTTGCTTAGATAACGGAAAGGGAGACATCCTCATTGTTGGGCTAGGATATGAACCTCTCGGACTACCTCAATTCCTAAGGGAAGGCGAGTTTTCCTGGAATCGTGCGCGTTTGCTCTTCCCATTTCCATCTGTTCCTACTGGATATCTTAGGAACTGGGAATTCGTACGCAACCTTGATTCTGAGGTTGGTCCCTACAGCCACGACCCCATTCGAGTAAACGGGTTCGATGTCTCCGCTATTTTCGATATTATTCTCAGAGAATCTGATAATGGAAAGGAATCGGTAGTATTTGCACCTTATGGCCCGAAACCTATGTCATTAGCGATGTGCCTTTATGCGTCTTCTCACCCTGAAAATTCAGCGGTATACTATACACAGCCCAAATCCTATAATCCAAACTACTCATCTGGCGTTAGAAAGATTCAGAATAATCTCGATATTCTTGCCTACTGCATCCGTCTTAATGGCAAGGATTTGTACACTGTACCGAATGCCTAATGAGGAGGTGGATTCAACTCCAAATGGCTACACGACGAGCATGCGGGCTCTTCGGGGTCACAACCAAAGAAAGCACAAAGAAAGGAGTCAATTCGCACGCCGTCACCGACGGATAATCTAACGGGTTAGATCCCGTCCGGGGAATTGCTCACCTGTCCCGCCATTCCACACGAGGTGCCCGTTATTATTTTCCGAGTTTGTATTGGAGCGTGACGGTGAACCCGTAGCGCTCCTGCTTGGAGGCATTCAACGGGCCGTGCAGGCAACTGCTGTCAGTG
>QIMB01000218.1 GCA_003233615.1 Nitrospirota bacterium | reverse complement strand
AACCGACTTCTTAAAGGTCAGCCTATAATTTGCCATGGGCTTTCAAGTCATCCAGAAGCTCTTCATAACTGAGAGTTGACTCGCGAGCGCGTTCATTGAATGAGGCTAAATCTTCCTGATCTTCGGCAAGAGCCGCTCGTACGGCATCATTGACGATGTCAGATACTGATCTGTGCGTATGCGCGGCCTTGAGTCGCAGAGCTTCATGAAGACTCTCATCAAAATAGACAGTGGACCGTTTAGACATCGTTCTCATATACAATTACCTCCTTCATACATAGCATCATTTTAGCGGCATAACGTTTTAACGTCAAAGATCTATTTAACGAAAATTCTATGCCTATCAGCAAAGTGCACACAGACTGACTGGTGAGACCAGTGTGCAAGCGACCAGGCAAAGGGGACGCTTCCCTTTTATCCATTTGTGGATAAAAGGAGAATGGTCACCGGGGATCGGTGTTGCTTTTTTCGGCTAAGACGGTGAGGGCTTGGGCGAGGGTTTTGAGGGTGTCGCCTGAGGGGAGGGGAAGTTTGAGGTAGGGTTCTCCGGTGTTTTTGTCTTTTTCGAGTCTGGGACCGTTGCTGATTGCCGCACCGGTTTTAGTTTTCGTTTCTGGCGTAGCACCGGGCATGCTGGCCGCGAGTCCATTGAATAAGGCCTGACCAGCTTGAATGAGGGTGGTCCATACTTCCTGCTCTGGCGATGGCTCATGGGGTTTTGAGCCTGTTGTTGGTTTTTCGACAGCAGCCTTCGGACCCTCCGGGATGGCGCTGGTGGCCTTGTCCACTGAATCCATGAAGCGTTTGAGTCTCGTGCCACCCAGGAAGACCTCTTCCTGTCCGTCTTCCAGCACACCGGCAAACAACGATTGTTTGAAAGACAGGAGTTCTAACATGCCATGTTCGATGGTGTGTTCAGCGATGAAATGGTAGACCTGCACAGGTCGGTGTTGGCCCAATCGGTGAACGCGCCCGATGCGTTGTTCCAGGACGGCCGGATTCCAGGGAAGGTCCATATTGCAAACGGCCGTGGCGTTTTGAAGGTTGAGGCCGACACCGCCAGCATCGGTTGACAGGAAAATACGGCAGGCTGGGTCTTCTCTAAATGTCTTGATCAGATGGGGACGTTGTTTCCCGGGGATTCTTCCATGAAAGAGTACGAACTGATGCTGACGGGCCTTGAGCCGTTTGGCCAATAGTTCCAAGGTCCTCACCCATTGGCTGAAGACCACGACCTTGGCTTCGGGCTGCTCCAGGATTTCCTGAATCAAGGCCATGAATTCATCGGGTTTGGTGCTATGCTCGGTGGTCGGATCCAGAAGATAGGTGCTGTTACAGGACATCCGCATGTTCTGGAGAGCGATCATGAGTATGCGCTGCTCCCGTTCCGGGAGAAAGCCCATCCGGCGCCACTTGGCCACGATGCGAGTGACGGTTTCACGATTATCTTCATGGTATGTTCGTTGTTCGGGGGTCATACCCAGGAATAGCTGTTTTTCCAGCCGTTCCGGGAGGTGCTTCAAGACCTCCTTTTTCGTTCGTCTGAGCAAGATCGGTTTGAGGGTTTGGGCGATATGGGACAGGTTACGGTACCCGATGACCCGGCCGTTGTCGTCGACATGCTGATGTTCTGCCAGGAATTGGAATCGGGGACCGAGGTGAAAGCGATCCACAAATTCGACAAGGGAGTGCAGTTCCTCCAAACGATTTTCCAATGGCGTGCCCGTCAGGACAATGGCATATTCTGACGCGAGCTGTTTGATGGTTTGCGCGGTTCGAGTTTTCCAGTTTTTGATTCGTTGGGCTTCGTCAAGGATGATGAGGTCTGGCCTCCATGCTCGTATGGCCTTCAAATCACGATGGACCACATCGTAATTCGTGATGATGTAAAAAGAGGATCTGTTATAAGGCGCTATTCGCCGGGGAAGGAACCCTTCTGTCACTTCGACGGGTCGGGTGGTGAATCGTGCGATTTCCTCTTTCCATTGATGTTTGAGCGATGTCGGGGCCACCACGAGAACCCGCTCGATGCCAACCGACCGGGCCAACAATTCCGTTGCGGCCAGGGCTTGCACCGTTTTGCCAAGTCCCATGTCATCCGCCAGGAGACATCGTCCGGCCTTAGCGGCGAATAAGATCCCTTCCCGTTGATAGGGATACAGCGGAACGGAAACCAGTTTTTCAAACAGTGGGCTTGAGGGCCCCTGAGGCATCAGCGTATCGACCCGCTCGGCCAGTGCGTTTTTGTCCCGAACCTGGGACACAAACCGCAGGGCATCCTCATACAGTCGAACCTCGTGGGACGTGGCCTGGGCTTTTTTGACAAATTCCGGAAACGTACGAAACGCCTCCGGCTTCAGCACACCCTGACCGTCAAAATATCGAATGGCCAGCGTTTTCAGAGCGGGAGGGCAGTTGGTGCCAGCCTTGAACGCAACGGCCCGCTGGACGCCATAGCGCAAATACACCTCTGAGAACGGCTGGTGATATCCTTTTTGAAGCACCGCCTTGCCCCCACGCTTGCTCTCTAATTTTCCCAATACGAACTCAATGTGTTTGCAGGTGCCCAGGGTATTGATGGCATAGTCAGGACATGCACAGAAATTGTCCCCCGGTTGTGACCCCCGGATTGCTACGCGATAGGTCGACTGACTGTCAGGGTTCGTGATTTCGAAATCCGAGAACACAGGTTCTTGCCCGAGGTTCTTGAGCTTGTACTGCGCCTCGCGTCCATATTGCCGCCGAAGAGCGATTTGCCACTCCGCAAGGGTTATGTCATCCGGTTTGCGTGTGCGGGGAATTTTCTTGGTTGTTGTTTTGGTACGAGTGGTGGTTTTCACGGTGAGGGGTTCATTTTCCTTTTTGCAAAGGTGGCCTGATGTCGGGTCAAATGGTAGCAAAATGGATGAGCCAAAAATAGGAAGATACTAGGGAAATAGGAAAAATAAATGGGCATTCTTCCAGACCTTGATTGCGTTCGTCTATTATCGTCTCCCGCCTTACAAGTGCGTCCCAAGGAAGGGGAAAGATTACAGAACAGAGTGAAGTCCCAAATGTCATAACCATGGGGTCAAAATCTCGATCAACGCAGAGTAAAGGAATGTGTTGTTCAATGCAGTAGGTGCCGATCATAACATCAATTGTCTTTCGGACGGTGACTCCACGTTTTCGGAGTGTATGATAGTTTTCAGCACTTTGGATGACCAGTGGCATCCCAAGCATTGGCACGATAGGGAAGCTTTCAAGCATGTTCTGAGCCTCCCGAAAAAGGCGACCTTTCTGGAAACCTTGAAGAATTTCAGTCAGGATAAGATCTCCCAGTAGGATTTCTTGGTTTCCAAGCATACTATCCAAGCTATCCACTTCTTCAGAGAGTGTTCCATTGAAGTAATCTATCCATACTGATGTGTCGACGATGATCATGTCTTTTTATCAAGTCTCATGATTTCAAGATTTCCTGTCCATTCGAGCATTCCTCGTCGATTTCTCACTGCCTGTTGGCACTTGAGGCGCAGGAGAAGCTTCAGACATTCTTCCACGACACCTTTTTTGGTTTTGATGCCTGTAATCTTTTGAACATCAGCGATCAATTGATCATCGATGACAATATTTGTTCGCATGGCAGACCTCCCCTAATGCGCATTAATGCCTTATATCACACACATCATATATTATCCTGACTAGCTGTCTGAAAATTGAGGGGGGGCAAGGAGACAGATTCAATGGCGCAACCAAGCACATTTCCCAGTTAGCAGAAAATGCTCGTTTGCTACTTTTGTGGAAATGACGAGGGAGAAGAATCGCTGCTTAACAAAATAGGAACAAATCAGTTAATTGGGAATCACTCATTAGGGGACAACATTCAATTACCTCTACAGATACACCTCTCGTCTATGCCCCACTTTGACCACGAGGATCACATAGTTCCTCATCCTGTATTTCATACATACTTCGATACATACCCTGTCGTAGCCGAAACCTGTGTTGCCTCGACAATTTCTTACTCCCCACAGGCTGGGGATTACCAGAGTGGGCTTTAATCTTCTTCTAGGGAACCCAACCCGTGGACTCCTGTGCTTGAGACATTCGAGTCTATTTGGGGAAAAATTTTTATCTCCTACGAATTTCCACTCCCATCTCCATTCTCTATGACTGTGCTGGTAGTTACGATGGCAATTAAAAATTACCTGCTTAGATGCCACTTTTTGTGGCAGGAACAGAACAAATCTGCTTATTCTTTAATAGGGCAAAATGTGGGCCATGCGATAAATTTTTATTCCACAAATTTTGTGGATAACATGGTGATTACTCATCACATTTCGCTCTAATCGTATGGATTTATACAGATATCAGCTGATTGCCTAAAATTTAGGCATTGTGTGGAACTATTTATATACCACTACATTTTGTGGTGTTACAATTTCAATATAGGCGTAAAGGTAGATAGATGTTTTTTCTTGACATTTCATTCTTGAATTTACCATGCAACAAAAGTGAATTTTCAAAAAATACAGGGTTCATTTTCTTATCCACAGAATTCCGCACTATATGTTGATAAGAGTCGTCTCTCATATCATGATTGAACTAAAGTTAGTCGGTCAGCTACAGAATGAACCGCTTGCAGGAACAAGGGAGG